>NZ_JBHXRX010000037.1:0-90827 GCF_042714995.1 Streptomyces sp. NPDC058665 | reverse complement strand
CGGAAACAAGACGCCGAATGCCTCCCTCATCCCGAGCTGCACCATGCCTGACCAGCAAAAATCAAGCGATCATGTTCGGTTGAGATACGGCTACTGACGAGCTGGGCGGCGGCGGAGAACAGGCGCAGGCGGAGCTTTTTGGGTTCCCAGCGGCGGGTCTTGCCGGTCAGGGCGAGCATCGGCATCCAGGCGAGGAGGTCGAGTGCGAGGGAGACGATCTCCAGCCAGATCCGGTTTTGTGCGGTGTCGTGCAGGGGCAGGTTGCGCAGGCCGGTGTCGCGGGCGTTTCGGATGCGGTCCTCGCAGCGGGCCCGTCTGCGGTGACGCAGTTCGAGGTCGGCGAGCTGGCCGCCTTTGGTGTTGGTCGCGAAGCAGGTGAGCCGCAGTCCGTCGAGGTCGGTGAATCGCAGCTGGGCGCCGGGGTGCGGGCGTTCCTTGCGGACGATCAGCCGCATGCCTGTGGGCCAGGTGCTCAGGTCGGGCATGTCGGTGATCTCGGCGACCCAGGCTCCGGGCCGTTCGGTGCCGCCCGCGTCGTAGGCCGGTGTCCACGCCTTCTTCGGGATCTTCAGGACGGCCTGGTGGATGGCGTCGGTGATGGTCATTCCGACGGAATACGACAGCCACCGGCCGCGCCGGGAGAGCCAGTCGAGGAAGGCATGGGTGCCGCCGCCGGAGTCGGTGCGGATCAGTGTCCGCCGTCCCCGCCGCAGGCGTTGGGGCAGCTGGGCCAGGGCGAGTTGGGCGGTCTCGATGTGATCGGCGGCGGTGTTGGAGCCCGCGTTGCCGGCCCGCAGCAGCGCGGCCACCGGCTCTCCAGAACCGGCTGGGCCGTGGTCGACGAACGCGACGAGCGGATGATGGCCGAAGGTCTTCTTCCAGGTCGCGGTGGCGTCCTGTTTCTCGGAGTGTGCGAGGACCAGCACGCCGTCGATGTCCACGATCACGCTGCCACCGGCGGCCGGACTGTCCGCGCCGGCCAACTCCCAGACCCGCGAGCGTACTTCGGCTCGCGCCGTGCGGATCGCGGTGAGCGCCTTCGGCCCGGCTGCGGCGAGGGCATCGATGAGCCGGGAGACTGTGGGGTCCGATGCCACCGGGCCGAACATGTCCGGCTCGGCCCGCAGCATGGCGACATCGGCGAGGCAGTCCCCGCCCAGAGCCGTAGCGAGCGCGACATCCAGCAGGACCTTGCCCGGATCGTGCACTGCCCGCGGCTTGCGCCACGGCGCCAGTGCCGCCGATATCGCGGTGTCCAGGCCCACCTTGCGGACCGTCTCGACCAGCAGCACGGCCCCGGCCTGCGAGACCGCCCCTCTGCCACCGCCCTCGACGCGGACACGCGGGTACAACCCGATACGCTTGCTCACCTGGAGAGTGCTTCTTTCCGTGCAGCCAACAGGACCCTAGACAAGTCCCATCGTTGCAGGTCAGAAGTACTCTCCGCTTATTTGATCAAGACCTGGACGAGCACGTCCATGAAAGCGCGAGGCGATTGATTCGTCCTACACCGCGGGCGGTGTACCTGAAGGTCGAGTGCCGCAGAGAGGCGAAGGGCCCGCACTCCTCGCAACGCTGTTGGGGCGCGAGCGAGGCGGCGTCGCGGCCGTCCGGAAGCGGATAGGCGAAGGCCGCCGGCACCACCGCAAGATCGGCGAAACCGCCGTCCTCGTCCCACCCCGTATAGGTGGACCGGGGACAGAGATTCTCCTGCCCGGCCCGGCAGTAACGGCACACCCCACAGGTCCCACGCAACCAGGCCCCACCGGCACGGTCCCCGACCCGGAACGTCTCCACCGCCTCACCGACGGCGACGACGCGGCCGACGATCTCATGGCCGGGGACGGTCGAAGGCCGACGGGGCGGGAGATCGCCTTCGGCCAGGTGCAGATCGGTACGGCAGACGCCGCACGCCTCCACGCGCAGCAGCAGGTCACCGGGGCCGGGGTCGGGCGGACGCCGCCGGACCCGGGCCAGGGGTCCGGTGCCGATGGGCCCCGGTCTCTCGACGGCCCAGCCGTGCGATGTCTCCGCGGGGGCGGCGAACGTCATGCTCCAAGCCTGCGACGGGCTGCCCGGCGGAGCAACCGGATGCGAGGGGACAACAGGGTCGGTGGCGCTCAGGCGGTTCAGCTACGCGCGGTGTCCGGCGGGGAGGCGGGCAGCGTGATGGTGAACACGGTGCGGCCGGGCCGGCTCTCGACGTCCACCGTGCCTCCGTGGGCCGTGACCACCGCGTGGACGATCGCCAGTCCCAGCCCGGTGCTGCCCGTCGTACGCGAGCGGCCGTGGTCGGCGCGTACGAAGCGGCCGAAGATCTCCGGCAGCAGGTGCTCGTCGACTCCCGGCCCGTCGTCCGTCACGGTCAGCCTGACGCGGCTGTCGTCGGCGGACAGGCGGACGGTGACTTCGGTGCCCGCCGGAGTGTGGGTGCGGGCGTTGGCGAGCAGGTTCCCGACGGCCTGGTGCAGCCGGTGCTCGTCGCCCTCCGTCGTCACCGACTCCTCGGGCAGGTCCAGCCGCCAGCGGTGCTCCGGACCGGCGGCCCGCGCGTCGTCCGTGGTGTCCAGGACCAGCCGCGTCAGGTCGACCCGGGCGCTGTCGAGGGCCCGGCCCGCGTCGATGCGGGCGAGCAGCAGCAGGTCGTCCACGAGGCGGCTCATCCGCTCGGACTCGGACTGGATGCGGTCCAGCGCGCGACGCACCTCGCTCGGCACGGGGCTGGTGGTCCGCAGCGCGAGTTCCGCGTGCCCACGGATGTTCGCCACCGGCGTGCGCAGTTCGTGGCTGGCGTCGGCGGCGAAGTGTCGCAGGCGCTCCTCGCTGGCCTGCCGTTTCTCCAGGGCGTCGCCGACGTGCCCGAGCATGCGGTTGACGGCGGTGGCGACCTGCCCGACCTCGGTGCGCGGGTCACCGGCCGGGACGGGTTCCGGCATGGCGACCTCTCCGCTGGCCAGGGGCCGCTCGGCCACGCTCACCGCCGTGCTGGTCACCCGGCGCAGAGGCCGGAGAGAGACACGCACCCAGAGCGCTCCGAGGATCCCGGTGACCGCGAGGGCGGCGGCGAAGACCCCCGCCTCAACTCCTTCGAGCCGCCGCACCGTCTCCTCGACAGGGCGCAGGGGCAGGCCGGTGACAAGAACATCCTTGTCGTCGCCCCGTACCGCGGTGAGGCGGTACGCGCCCAGCGCCGACAGGCCGCGGCTGTGCGCCTCACCGTCGACGGGAAGGCGTTCAAGTGTCCGTCGGTCGGCGCTGCTCAGCGGAACCCCGGCGTCCGTCTCGTCGTGGACGACCGCCGCCTCGTCGATCGAGCCGTTCAACAGCCGGGCGCCGAAGGTGCCTTCCGCCTGGCCGCGGGTATCAGGCGAGTTGTCGGCGTCGGGTCGGGCCTCGTGCTCCAGACTCGCCGCGAATCGCCCATCGGAGGCGGTCAGTTGCTGGTCGAGGCGCCGTACGAGGAAGCCTTCGAGCGCGATGACCGTGGTGAACCCCACGGCCAGGCACGCCACGGCGAGGAGCACCACCATCCCGGTGGTCAGCTGACCCCGGAGGGTGCGTGGGAGCGGGACGCGGGGGAACCCTCGTCGCATCAGCACCCCGGCTTCAGGACGTAACCCACGCCGCGCACGGTGTGGATCATCGCGGGCCGACCGACATCGATCTTCTTGCGCAGATAGCTGATGTACAGCTCCACGACATGCGCGCGGCCACCGAAGTCGTAGGACCACACCCGGTCCAGGATCTGCGCTTTCGACAGCACCCGGCGGGGATTGCGCATCAGGAACCGCAGAAGTTCGAACTCCGTACGCGACAGCTCCACCAGCTCACCCCCACGAGTGACCTCCCGGGCCTCCTCGTCCATCACGAGTTCGCCCACGACCAGCCGCTCACCGCTCGACTCGCGCGCCATACCGGCCCGGCGCAGCAGGCCGCGCAGCCGGGCCAGGACCTCCTCCAGGCTGAAGGGCTTCGTCACGTAGTCGTCGCCGCCCGCGGTGATTCCGGCGACGCGGTCCTGGACCGAATCGCGTGCGGTCAGAAACAGCACACAGACGCTGTCCAGATCACCGCGGAGACCACGCAGCACGCGCAGGCCGTCCATGTCGGGAAGCATCCAGTCCAGGACGACCGCGTGCGGACGGAACACGCGCGCGGTCTCCATGGCCGAAGCGCCGTCGGCGGCGGTGCGCACCTGCCAGCCCTCGCCCGACAGCGCGCCGGAAAGGACCTCCAGGAGATCCGGCTCGTCGTCGACGACGAGGACCCGCACGGGGCCGCCGTCACCGCTTTGCAGGGCGCTGGGTGGAGGGCTTCGG
The DNA here is from genome assembly GCF_042714995.1 of Streptomyces sp. NPDC058665. Taxonomy (NCBI): domain Bacteria; kingdom Bacillati; phylum Actinomycetota; class Actinomycetes; order Kitasatosporales; family Streptomycetaceae; genus Streptomyces; species Streptomyces sp. NPDC058665. The sequence continues at coordinate 86,508 of NZ_JBHXRX010000037.1, read as the reverse complement.
TCGTCCATGGTGTCTCCAGCATCCCTCCGATCCGGTGCCGCGGGGTTCTGGGCTCGCTCTGAGTTCCCTCTGAATATGGGTTGAGGTGACCTGTCTCAGAGGAGCCTCAGAGGTTGCGTTGCGATGGTGGTCAGCACCCGACGGAGAGAAGACCCATGAGCACCACAACCCAGGCGCGACACCGGGCAGACCGTGCTCCGCGGCCCCGGTGGCCGCGATCGATGGTCCCCGTGGTCGTACAAGCCATGATCTGGCTGGGCGCCGCGGGTGTTCTCGGGCTCTGGTGGAGTGACACCACATCGGTCGTGGGCTCCGGCGCGTGGCTGACCGACGCGGGCCGGATCACCGGGCTCCTCGCGGGCTACGCCTGCGCCGTGCTGGTCGCGCTGATGGCCCGCGTCCCCCTGCTCGACCACAGCATCGGCACCGACCGGCTCGCACGCTGGCACGCCCTGGGCGGTCGCTACACGATCTCGCTGATCCTCGCCCACACCCTGCTGATCATCTGGGGATACGCGCTCACGTCCGGCAAGGGACCGGTGAGTCAGACAAGCACGCTGGTGTTCGATTACCCGGACATGCTCAAAGCCACCGCCGCGTTCCTGCTCTTCGTCGTCACCGCGGTCGTCTCGGCACGCGCCGCGCGCCGCAGAATGAGCTACGAGACCTGGCACTACCTGCACTTCGCGACGTATCTGGCCGTCTTCCTCGCCTTCTTCCACCAGCTGAGCAACGGCGCCGACTTCGTCGGACACCTGCCGGCCCAAGTGGCCTGGTACTCGCTGTACCTCGGGGTCGCCGCGCTCATCGGCTGGTACCGCTTCCTGGTTCCCGTACGGCGTTCGCTGCGGCACCGGCTGCGGGTGGCGGACGTCCGGCACGAAGCCCCTGGCGTCGTCTCGGTCCATCTGATGGGGGAGCACCTGGACGAACTGGACGCGCGACCGGGGCAGTTCTTCCGTTGGCGCTTCCTGGCGCCCGGCCTGTGGTGGACCGCCAACCCCTACTCCCTCTCCGCGCCGGCGCTCCCCCGGCATCTGCGTATCACCGTGAAGGCGACAGGAAAGCACAGCGCGGCGCTGGCGGATCTGCGACCGGGCACGCGGGTGTGGGCCGAGGGACCCTACGGTGCCTTCACGGCGGCGCGCAGCAGATCGCGGAAGATCCTGCTGCTGGCGGGCGGCGTAGGCATCACACCGCTCAGGGCCCTCTTCGAGACCCTCCCGGGAGAGGTGACCCTGGTCTACCGGGCCCGCCGTCCGGAAGATCTGGCGCTGCGCACCGAACTCGACTCCATCGCGGCGGGGCGGGGCGCCGTCGTGCACTACGTCACGGGCGAACCGGCCTCCAGGCACTCGCCCCTGACGGCGCGTGCGCTGGTCGCCATGGTGCCGGACCTCGCGGCGCGCGAGGTGTACCTGTGCGGTCCGCCCGGGATGACCGACACCGCCAAGGGCGCTCTGCGCGACGCCGGTGTGCCGCGCCGTCACATCCATCACGAGTCGTTCGAGTTCTGAGGAGTCCCGCCGTGCGCAGAGCCGTACTCGCCGCCGCGTCGACCAGCGCCCTGGTCGTGCTGCTGCTCACCCTCAAACCGCACCAGATGTCCACCCCCGTGGACGGGGCAGCCCCCTCGACGGGGACGTCTCCGGCTCCGACAGGGCCGGCGTCACCCCCCGGTGGATCCGGGACCGGTACCTACACCGGAGACCCCGTACAGACCCAGTACGGCACGGTCCAGGTCGCCGCCACCGTCAAGGCCGGGAAGCTGACCGCGGTCAAGGTGCTCCAGGTGCCGTCCGGCAACGGGCGCGACCAGGAGATCGCGGCGTATGCCGTGCCACGTCTGACGAAGGAGGCGCTGGCGGGCCACAGCGCGCACATCGACGCGGTCTCGGGCGCGAGTTACACCAGTCACGGGTACATCCAGTCCCTCCAGAGCGCATTGGACAGGGCCGGTGTCTGACCCCGGGCGCGGACTGCGCCATGTCGAGCACGTCATGGGCACCGTCATCTCCTTCGACATCCGTGACGAACGCGTCCCCGCGGTCGAGGCGGCGCTGCGCGAAGCGGTGTCCTGGCTGCACCATGTCGACGAGGTGTACTCCACCTACCGGCCGGACAGCGCCATAAGCCGCCTGGCGCGGCACGAGATCGGTCTCGCCGACTGCTCCTCGGAGGTACGCGAGGTCCTCGCCCTCTGCCGAAGCGCCGTGCGGACCAGCGGCGGCTGGTTCAGCCACCTCGCGACCGGATCCCTCGACCCGTCGGGGCTGGTCAAGGGCTGGGCGGTGGAGGGCGCTTCGCAGATCCTGTACGACGCGGGGGCCCGCGACACCTGTCTGAACGGTGGCGGCGACCTGCGACTGAGAGGCGAGTCCGCGCCGGGCTCCCCCTGGCGCGTGGGGATCGTCCACCCCCTGCGCCCCGGAGAGCTGTGCGCGACCGTCGAGGGCACGGACCTGGCCATCGCCACATCCGGCACGGCCGAACGCGGGGCCCATGTCATCAACCCCCACCTCGGCCGCCCCGCCCGCGGCCTCGCCTCGGTCACCGTGACCGGCACCGGCCTCACGATGACCGACGCCTACGCCACCGCCGCGTTCGCGAGAGGGGAGTCGGCGCGAGACTGGCTGGCATCACTCGACGGCTACGAAGGATTCGGCGTACTGCCCGACGGCCAGTCGTGGCACACCGACGGCTTCCCCGGTGAGACGGTCCCGGAACTCGGCTCGGCCTGATCCGGGGACTGTCCGACGGGGGACTGCGGTTCGCCAAGGGGCCAAGGGGCGGCACGTTTCAGGGCCGCAGTTCCGACGGTGGGACCCCCACCGAAGCGGCCCGCGGCCCTGTCAGGTCGCACTCGACATCCACGACGCCCTCGACCGCCCGGACCATACGCGCCGCCACCGGGACAAGGGCGGTGTCCTGGACCACGCCGCTGAGCGTGACGACCCCGTCGACGACCGTGACCAGCACGTTCTCGCGGGACACACTGAAGAGAGGCTCGACCACCTCCGTACGTACCTCCTCCGCGAGGTCGTCGTCGGACCGGAGGAACACCTTGAGCAGGTCGGAGCGGCTGACGATGCCGCGCAGCATCCCTGAGGCGTCGACCACCGGCAGCCGCTTCAGTCTGCCCTGCGCCATCGTCCGGGCCGCCTGAGCCAGTGTGGCGTCCTCGCGGACCGTGACAGCGGGCACGCTCATCAACTCACGCGCCGTCAAAGCTCCCGCCTTGCGCAGATCATCGAGACGGCGCATCTGCTCCAGACGGCTGGGGTCCGCGTCCCGGAACTCCTCCTTCTCGAGCAGGTCGGCCTCGGACACCACCCCGGTGACACGTCCGTCACCCTCAAGAACCGGAACAGCGCTCACCTTCCACTTCCTCAGGGTCTCGACGATCTCCTTGAACCCGGCCCGGGGAGGGGCCGGTAGGCCCTGACCAGGGGTCTGACAGGTCGATCACGCCGGCGCGGGCGCCTGTCGGCCCGGGCACGACGACAAGCGACGCCACTGATCCACGACCGCGTGGAGAGTTCTCCTGTGCAACGGTGTGGTCCGTTCAGCCCTGCGGTCCTGGCGCGGTGGACGCCGGAAGGGGGGCCGGGGAGCTTTCATGTCGCCTGGGCCGTTTCGCGCGATGGGCGGAGAACCGTTGTGGAGCAGGGAAGAATCCGGGAAGAGGGTGGACGGAAGAGAGCCACACACGCTCTGCGGCTTCTGGAGCCCGCGCTCCTGGCCGCAACGGCAACCGCACTGCTCGGTGGCGCGGTCTTCTGGCTGGTCGGCGACCGGGCTGTCGCCGACACGTTCTGGGCGGCGGGAACGGTACTCGCTGTGCCTCCTGCGGTCGGCTGGGTGGTGGCCGCGTTGCGCAGGGGGCGGGCCGGCGTTGACCTGATCGCTGTGCTGGCGCTGGTCGGCACGCTGGTTGTCGGCGAGTATCTGGCGGGCGCTCTGATCGCGTTGATGCTGGCGACCGGGCGGGCGCTCGACGCGGCTGCCGAACGCCGGGCCTCCCATGATCTGAGGGCACTGCTGGAACACGCCCCGCGATCCGCGCGCCGCCGCAGGGGGCAGACGGTCTCGGTTGTCCCCCTCTCGGACGTGGCCGTGGGCGACATCCTCGTCATCGGGTCCGGTGATGTGGTGCCCGTGGACGGCCGGGTCACCACCGGCACCGCGCTCCTCGACGAGTCCGTACTGACGGGGGAGTCCGCACAGGTGGAACGCGGCACCGCGGACGCTGTGCGCAGCGGGGTGGTCAACGCGGGCGGTGTCTTCGAGCTGGGGGCGAGCGCCACCGCGCAGGACAGCACCTACGCGGAGATCGTGCGGCTGGCCCAGCAGGCGGGAGCGGAGCGGGCCCCGACCGTGCGGCTGGCGGAGCGTTACGCGGCGTGGTTCCTGCCCCTGTCATTGGTGATGGCCGGGATCGCCTGGGCGGTGAGCGGGTCCGCGGTCCGGGCGGTGGCGGTTCTGGTCGTGGCGACGCCCTGTCCGTTGCTGCTCGCGGCTCCCGTCGCCATCGTCTCGGGACTGTCCAGGGCGGCCCGCAGGGGTGTCGTCGTGCGTGACGGCGGGGCTTTGGAGAGGCTGGGCCGGGCTCGCACGCTGGTGATCGACAAGACCGGCACCCTCACCGCCGGCCGGCCGCGGGTACTGGAGGTCGCGGCAGCCCCGGGCCGGACGACCGCCGAGGTGTTGCGGCTGGCCGCGTCGCTGGATCAGATCTCGGCGCACATTCTGGCGGAGGCGATCGTCCGAGAAGCGGGCGCGCGGGGGCTGACGCTGTCGGTGCCGGGCCAGGCCGGTGAGGAGGCCGGGCGCGGAGCCGCCGGAACCGTCGACGGCCACCACGTCACGGTTGGGAAGTCCGGTCTCGCTCCGGAATCCCTGCCCGGCTGGGCCCAGGCGGTCGACAACCGCGCCCTGCTCGACGGCGCCGCCGTCGCCTGGCTCACCGTCGACGGCACACTCGTCGGCGCTGTCCTGTTGCTGGACCCGTTGCGTCACGACGCGCCGCGCACGGTCCGGCGGCTGCGGGAAGCGGGGCTGACCCGACTGCTGATGCTCACCGGCGACCGCCCCGCGCCCGCGCGTGAGGTCGGGGCCGTACTGGGCCTGGACGACGTCCGTGCGGGACAGCTGCCCGCGGACAAGGTCGACGCGGTACGGGGGGAATGCGCGAGGGCTGTCACCGTCATGGTGGGCGACGGTGTCAACGATGCGCCCGCCCTGGCGGCTGCCGACATCGGGGTGGCCATGGGTGCCCGTGGATCCACCGCGACCTCCGAAGCCGCCGACATCATTCTGACCACCGACCGGGTCGACCGGCTGGCCGATGCGATGGAGATCGCGGTCCGCACCCGCCGGATCGCGGTGCAGAGCGCCGTCGGCGGAATGGTGATGTCCTTGGCCGCCATGGCAGCCGCCCTGGTGGGCTGGCTACAGCCGGCCCCCGGAGCACTCCTGCAGGAGGCAATCGACGTATCCGTCATTCTCAACGCGCTGCGCGCACTCCTGCCCCCACGGGGGAACCGGGCCACCCTCGAACCGGACACCGAGACCCTGATCCACCGATTCGCCACAGAACACGAGGACCTCCGGGACACCCTGGACGCCATCAGAGAAGCCGCCGGCCTGATCTCCACCAACCAGGGACCACAGGCCCTGCGCACCCTGCGCCGAATCGACCACCTGCTCACCGACCGGCTGCTGCCGCATGAACATGCCGAGGAACACCAGCTCTACCCTGCGCTGAACAAGCAGCTCGGCGGCCCGGCGAACACCGAAACCATGAGCCGCGCCCACACCGAAATCGACCGCCTGGCCCGCCGCATCGCCACCCATCTCCAACTCGCCGACGAAGCCGGGACGGTACGCCCGGAACAACTCGACGACTTGCGTGCCTGCCTCTACGGCCTCCACACCGTTCTACGGCTCCACTTCAGCCAGGAAGAAGAGAGCTACTTCTCCCTCTCCCCGAGCCGACCGCCCGAACCATGGAATCGAAGACCCCGCATCTGACCCGTCCGGCAGACGCCGAGGGCCATCCAGCGGCCCGCCCGACTCACTCCACCCGGCACCGCCGCTGAGATTGATCATTAATGCCACGGTCGCTCACGGAGCGACGGACCTGCGGTGTGCGGCGGCGGGAAGACCGATCGCGGTTCCATCCGGGGCGGGATGCCCGAGGAGAACGTGCTCCATTGCCTGCGCCGCGCACTGCCGGTGGGTCCGGCTCTCGCCGTGAGTGCCCTTGCGGCTGGCTCACTGGCCGGAGCGGACCGATACTGAAGAGGAGCAAGCCTCGTCGGCACGGCTCGAACGGTGGCGGGGCGGGACAACCGGAAGGTGACGCCCTGTGAAGGCGCGCATCGGTGACCAGATCATCGTCGAAGGCCGGACGGCCGACGAGAGCGAGTGGGACGGGGAGATCGTCGGCCTACGTCATACCGACGGAACCCCGTCGTACGACGTGCGGTGGTCGGACGACGGCACGGTGACACCGGCGTATCCCGGACCCGATGCCCGTGTCCGCCATCGCGAGCCCAACCCGCCAGACCGGGGCAGCGGCTGACCGCGGGCGACCAGTATGCCGTGATGCCCGATGCCACGAGCACCAGGAGGCTGCCGCCATGGCTGAACCATCCGTACGCCCTACCTCCACGGGCTCCGCCCTCCCTGCGCTCCTGTCCTTCCTCGGCGGTGCGGGCACGGTGACCGGCAGCAAATTCCTGGTCGAGAGCGAGCGTTCCCGCGTTCTGATCGACTGCGGATTGTTCCAGGGGGTCGCAGACCTGCGGCGCCGCAACTGGCGGTCGCTGCCCTGCGACGCCGAGGACATTCACGCCGTAATAGTGACTCACGCCCATCTGGACCACTGCGGCTACCTCCCTCGGCTCGTCCGGCACGGATTCCGAGGCCCCATTCTGACCAGTGCGTACACGGCCCGGCTGGCGGAGATCGTGCTCAGGGACAGTGCACGGATCCAGGCTGAGGCCGCTCAGCACGCCAATGAGCACGGCTGGTCCAAGCACCGCCCCGCCCGACCGCTCTACGACGACCGCGATGTCGACCGGACCGTGGCGTTCTTCGACCCGGTGAGCATGAACACCGAGGTCGAGGTCATGTCCGGGACGAGGCTGAGCCTGCACTCGGCCGGTCACATCCTTGGCTCGGCCTGGGCCCGTCTCACCCTTGACGACGGTCATACCGTCGCCTGCAGCGGGGATCTGGGCCGCCCTGGCCATCCGCTGCTGCTGCCTGCGGTGCCCTTCTCCGGGGCGGATGTCCTCCTGATGGAGTCCACGTACGGAAATCGTCGCCACGACGATGAGGCCGGCCGGACCCGCTTCGCCGACGTCGTCGGCCGCACAATCGAGCGGGGCGGCATCGTGGTCATCCCCGCGTTCGCCCTCGACCGTACCGAAGTCGTCCTTCACGAACTCGCCGCCCTCCGGCGTACAGACGCTCTGCCCGACGAGGTGCCTGTCTTCGTCGACAGCCCCATGGCACTGGCAGCGCTGGACGTGTACCGGGAGGCTGTCCGCGCACGGGCGCCGGAACTGCGTGCCGGCATCTCGGCCGACGGCACGGACCTGAATCCCGAACCCTTCCTGGCCACCCGCTCCGTCCAGGAATCCATCGCCATCAACGAGGTGACAGGACCGGCTGTGATCGTCTCCTCAGCCGGCATGGCGACCGGCGGACGTGTGGTCCACCATCTGCGACGTCTGCTGCCCGACCCCCGCAACGCCGTCGCCATCGTGGGCTTCGCCGCCGAAGGCACCCGGGCACGCGAACTGGTCGACGGAGCGCACACGCTGAAGATGTTCGGTGAATACGTGCCGGTACGCGCCGAAGTCGCCGACGTACCTCACTTCTCGGCGCACGCCGACGCCGCACAAATCATCGAGTGGCTCCGCGACGCGCCTGCGCCTCACACGACCTACCTGGTGCATGGCGAACCTGATGCCTCGGCGGCGTTGCGTGACCGCGTCGACCGCGAGCTGGGCTGGACGGCCGTCGTTCCCCGCTCGGGAGAAGCGGTCCTGGTGCGGTGAGATCAGGTCGAGACCGGACCAGCCACGCACCGTAGCGCTGGCGGGACGCCGTGCCCTTGTGTTCCTCTGGGAATGGAACCGACAGCCCCCGGCGAAGGAGGTGATGACGGTGAGGAACGAGGAGACGCCGGACGACGGGGCCGCAAGCCCCACGCCCAGAACCTCGGAGGACTTGGCGGACCGGGTGGAACTGCGCCGGATCCGGCTGGGGCTCTCACTGTCCGAGCTGGCGCATCGTGCGCGGATGTCGCCGTCCTACCTGCGGGAGCTGGCTCTGCTGCACGGCGACTTCGACCCCGACGGGCTGACTCGGCTGGCCAAGGCGCTGGACACGACGTCCGCCGAACTGCTCCACGGACGCGTTGATCCGCCGCCGGGTCAAGCGAGCGCCGGAGCCCATGCGGGTCTGATGCGTCTTACGGAGCGTGAGTGCTGGGACCGGCTCGATACGCACGGGGTCGGGCGCCTGGGGCTCCAAGGGGAAACCGCGCCCGTGATCGTCCCGGTCAACTTTCTCGTGGACGGCCGGAGTGTGGTGTATCGGACTCAGCCCGGAAGTGTGGCGGCGGTCGACCCGGACGCGCCACTCGCCTTCGAGGCCGACCATCTGGACGAGGCACGGGCGCGTGGCTGGAGTGTGCTGGTGACGGGGACGGCCGAGCACGTCACAGATCCCGCGACGACGGGCACCCTCGCTGACCGGGTGGGCGGGCGCCCCTGGGCGGGCGGGTCGCGGCCCCTGTGGATCCGGCTGCTGCCGGAGGAGATCACCGGCCGAGTCATCCATAGCCCCTGAACGTGGAACACGCGGTTGCTGCGAACCGACCATTGGCGAGGCAGACCGCCAGGCCCGCAACGGCAACTCCAGAGCGGCGGCTGCACGTGAAGGGCGGCGGTGGACCAGGCCGCTGTGTGAAGCGGTGCAGTAACTCTCCGAGCACGTCCTGTCCGAACACGGCTGCTACGGCTTGGCCCCGCAGGAGCGTTTCCCCGGCCCTGGGCGAAACATTCGGTCTAACCTGCCGTCTCTACGCGACCCGCGACGGGCTCGCCGGTGCCCAGCGTGGACAGCCCGTCCAGTCGGCGGCAATGTTGAAAGACCTCACTGATCCGTTTCCATCTCGGCAGCGTAGGGGAGCCGGTGCGACACCGGATGGTTCGGACGCTGGGGCCAAGGGGCTCCGCGGCGCGAGGATGATCCTCCCGCCCGCTGCCGACCTCAGCGAACTGCTCGCCGCCCTGCCTTAGAACGTCCACACCGAGACGATCCACCGGTACCGAACTTTGCCGCGTGGCCGAGGCCGCCCTCAGACCCAGGGCCGATGCACGGTGTCACGGCTGCCGCAGCCTCCCGATTGCGGTGCCGAGGTCGGTCTCGACGCCGTCGGGCTGCTGCAGGCCGTTGTCCAGCAGGCGTTGGACGAACGGCTGGTGTTCTGGGCGGCCGGCGGTGGAGAAGTACGCCTGGAGGCCAGGGACGAATTCGCTGTCCTCGGGCAGGGTGGCCACATCGACCAGTTTCTTGATTCCGGTGATGGCGACCTTGTCGAAGGCTGCGATGCGGCGCGCGAACGCGTCGGTGGAGTCTTCGATCTCGGCATCCGGAATGAGGCGGTTGACATAGCCGTACTGGGCAGCCAGGTCGGCGGGAACGTCGTCGCCGCCGAGCAGGATCTCCAGAGCGCGGCCCCGGCCGACCAGCCGTCCGAGCCGGGCCATGGGTCCGCCGCCGGGGACGGTACCGACACCCACCTCGAACTGGCCGAGGACCGCCTTCTCGGAAGCGAAGCGGATGTCGGTGGCGAGCACGAACTCGCTGCCTGCGCCGCGGGTACGGCCGCGGATCTCGGAGATCGTCACCGCCGGAAGCCTGCTGAGCCGTACGAAGTTGTCCAGATACGGGTGCAGGCCGGTTGGTCCGGGACGCATCCCCGCCACCCGGGCGTTGTCGGCCGTGAAGTCCCAGTGGGCCATGAAGTAGCCGGGCGTGTCGCTGCGGAACACGACCACGGTGAGGTGCGGGTTGGTCTCGATGCGCTCGACGAGCACGCCGAGCTGGTCAAGCGTGTCCGGGTCCAGCAGGTTGACCGGGCCGTTGTCGAACGTCACCTGCCAATAGGAGGGGGAGACTTCGACGACGTGAAACTGCTCTGCGGTCATGTCGACTCCGTTGGTCTTGGCGTGTTCGTCATGAGACGAACTGCTGCCCGCCGTCGATGTCGTACGTCGCGCCGGTCAGCGCCGTGTTGGCCATGAGGTGGATGGCCAGCGCCGCGACGTCCTCGGGTCCGACGACGCGGCCGATCGGCAGCGTCGCGCGCAGCTCGGCGCGGCGTTCCTCGATTCGGTCGCCCAGCAGCGAGGCCGAGAGCGGAGTGTCGACGAAGCTGGCGGCGATGAGGTTGACGCGTACCGGTGCGAGTTCGAGTGCGAGGGCTGCGGTGAACGGGGGCAGCGCGTTGGTGGCGGCGGAGGAGGCCCGGGACCTCGGCCGACGTGCCGTGCTCCGGTGCCGCCCATGAACACCAGGCTGCCTCCCGGCCTCACCCGGCCGACGGCGTTGCGCGCGACCTCGAACTCCAGCACTGCGTGATCGCTGAGCGCGTCCCTTACCTCTGCGGCGCTCATGTCGAGCAGCGGCCCGTAGCTCGGGCTGCCGGCCGTCACCATCACATGGTCGATCGGGCACGGCAGCCGCTGGAAGAACGTCGCCAAGGCCGCGGGGTCGGTTGCGTCGAACGCCTCGGTGCGCTGCGTGCCGAGCTCTTTGGCCGCGCGCGCCAGCCGACCGGGATTACGGCCGACAAGTACGAGCTCGGCACCCTCGCTCCGGGCACGCCTGGCCGTCTCCAGCCCGATGCCTGCGCTACCGCCGATGACAACGACGGTCTGGCCGAGCAGTTCGGGCTTGCGCGCTGGGATTGTCATGCCGTCTCCTCCTCTGCGTCCCGCCGTCGGGTGGCCGCTCGTGCCGGCAGCCGTTTCGTACGCTCCCGCACCGCGCGGCGCGCAGGCAGCTTCAGGACCTGCACTGCGCGTTTGTCATGTTGGCGTGGGCTTCGGCCGATCCTTGTCAGCGGCCCGGCAGACGGGTCTTGATCTCCTGGAGCAACCAGCCGTTGCCGTCCGGGTCGCTGAACGACACGAAGGAACCGTAGTCGGCATGCTCGGAAGCCGGTCCGTCCACGCGTCCGCGGGTCCCGGAGCGGTGGAAGACGCCCGTGATGTCGTGGAACTGCTCGCTCACGTCCACTCCACGCTCGACGAGATCCGCCCGGGCCGCGTCGATGTCGTACACGGAGAGCTGGAGGCCCTGTGCGGAGCCGTACGGGGCCGAGGTCACGCCCTCACCGAAGATGATCGAGCACAGGGAACCCGGCGGGGTGAACTGCACAACCCGGTAGCCCTCCTCGACGGCCAGGTCGGCATCCAAGCGCCAGCCAAGCGATGCGTAGAAACGCCTTGCCCGGTCGACATCGGAGACCGACAAGATCACGACTTCGAGTCGCATCTCACCGGCTTGCACCGGAGGCGTTCCGGTGCTCCCCGGGGGTCTCGTTTCCACGCTGCCCATCTCTGCCTCCAGCGGTCGGTGGCACGGTTGGCGGCCGCCCGGAACTCACGCTTCCCAGGTTCTGCAGGAGGCGCTCCCTTGTAGCCGACACGGCTCCCCGGGGCTGAGAACGGTCCCCTCACCATCAGATCCGCCCCCACCGGCCCCCGCAAGTCGGGGGCTGGAGAAGCCCCGGGGACGGGCGGTGGTGGCACTGGGGTCTGCCGCGGTTCGGGGGCCGGGAATGCGAGAAGTCCGAGACTGTGTGCGGCGTCTCGGTCACCGGCCGCATCTGGTGCGGGCCTGGCATGACCGAGCGGCCTCGGGTGGCGGACCTCGACCATGCCGATCCCCTGCCAGAGGGGGAGCTGACAGGTTGTGGCCGTGTTCTCGTTCACGGGCGAGCGCGGCGCAAGCGGTGGTTCACCATCACCGGAGGTATTCGTCGACGGGGACGGCTTGGTCGGGCGGTCCGGGACGTCGATGAGCTCAAGCAGGTCACGTTCGAGGTTGATGGCCAGGGCGGTGATGGGAACATGTATCCGGGCGGCGAGGTTGGCATCGGCCGCTTGGCGGGCCGCCCGGCGGGCTGCGGTCCTACGCCAGTAGTAGAAGCTGGAGCGGGCGACGTTGAGGATGGTGCACAGCGCTTCACGCCGAAGCGGCGCCGGTGGTCCGCGACGAACTGGAAGCGGTACACCTGCGCCTCTCCCCGGCGAAATACTTCGCCGTCTTCCGCAGGATCTCGCGCACCTCCTCCGGCTGTCGGACCTTCCTGCGCAGGGCTGAGTACTGCGCCTCCGGGGGCGTCGTCCGCATCGTCGCCTTGGTGCTAGCGGGCGAGAAATGCTCCCACGGTCTTTCCGCCGTCGGGTCGGCGGGTGACCGCGGTGGCGTGGGCGAGGCTGTTGACCATCGGCCAGCCGAAGCCTCCGCTGCCGCCGTTCAGGTCGGGGGTGCGCATGCGCGGCGTGCGCGGGCTGGTGTCGTCAACGGCCACTTCGACGGTGTCGGGGTGTGCGGTGAGGTGGAGGTTGAAGGTTCCACCGCCGTGGCGCAGGGCGTTGGTGACGAGTTCGGAGACGACCAGGACGACGGTGTCGGCGGCTTCGGTGGCGATCTCCGGCTGCCGGAGGGCTTTCAGGAAGGCCCGGGTGGCATCGCGTGCGTCGGCGACTGAGATCGCGGAACGGTCGGCTGCGGCGTTGACGCTCATCGTGTTCATCGGGTCACCCGGTCTCTGGATTGTCGATGCCGGTCCGCGCTGTGCCGCACCTTTGCCCGATAACGGCCTCCTAATCCTGTTCCTGTCCGCTTCGAGGGTGACTGCCTCACCGCCGAACACACGAAAACCTGTGTCGGCCGGAGTAGACATTGAGGCGTGGGCGTGGTTAAGGTTCTCTCGTAGCCCAGAGAGACAGCAGGGCCTGGCAGAGACGAACTGCCGGGCAGCAGTACGGAAGTTGCAGTTCGCAGGACGGTGCGGTGGTGGAGTTCCGAAGCCAGAGCGGTTGCAGGACGGCGACGGGACTGACGACCGGACCGGGTGGCCCGCGGTGATCAGGGGCCGCCACCAGCAGTACCGCAGTTGCAGTACCAGCAGTGAAGGTCAGTGGTTCCTCGGTGAAGGCGTCGGCTGCGGGCGCGCGTGCCGGGAGGTTCGGCAGTGGGGTTCTAAGCCAGAGCGGATGCAGGACGGGCGACGGGGCTGGCTGCCGGAGAGTGGCGCTTACTCAGGTCACCAGCAGAACACGCGGGAAAGCAGTACCAGCAGTAGGTAAGTGATTGATCCCAGAGGGAAAGAACGGAGGAGCCAGGCGCCATCAGGATCGCCCGGGTGGAATCAATGAGCCCGGGTACCGCAGGACATCGATAGTGAGGTGGTCTCCGGTCAAGCAACCGCGATCCCCGCATTCCCCGTCCTCTCCCGGACGGCCGTGCGGACACACAGGGCCGGCGCAGCAACAGGGCCGGCAGATGGTGTAGCAGTTCCTTCGGGGCCCGGGTGCACAGAGCACCCGGGCCCCTCCACGCGTTCCACAGGAAGGTGCAAATGACAGCAGACGACTCGTTCGGACGTCTCGACGACGACGACTACCCCGCCTACACCATGGGCCGGGCCGCCGAAATGCTCAACACCACCCAAGGCTTCCTCCGCGCCATCGGCGAAGCCCGCCTCATCACCCCACTGCGCTCCGACGGCGGCCACCGCCGCTACTCCCGCTACCAACTGCGCATCGCCGCCCGCGCCCGCGAACTCGTCGACCAGGGCACCCCCATCGAAGCCGCCTGCCGCATCGTCATCCTCGAAGACCAACTCGCAGAAGCCCAGCGCATCAACGCCGAACACCACCGCACCGACAAAACGGCGGGACGGCCCGTGGCTTGAGCGGTGCGCCCGGCGGGTCATCGCACGAGGTGTCAGCCCCCGGAGTGAGCAGCTGCGACGACCGCGATGTCGGCTACGCGCTCCACACCGAGATGGCTGGCTTCGAGATCTGGAGCCAGGCCCAACTGGTGTGCCAACTGGTCTGTGAGGGGGGGGTGGATACGTGGGCGCGGGCTCAGGGAGCATCAGCGTTCCCTGCGGGTAGCCGAGCAGAGGTGCCTGTTCGGAAGCCCTGTTCTTTCCCGCGATCGGCCGGTCTACTCGGCATCGCGTTCCGGGCCCTGCGGGTCGGAGCTCCGCACTGGCTGTACACCCCGCGCTGTCCGGCCCGGGGGAGGTAGGCGCCGGTGTGCTCCCGCCCGATTTCCTTCATACCGGCGGAGCGGCCGTACTCACCCTGATCGTGGCCGACGGTCTCCTCTGCAGCGCGGGCACAGTCACCTGTGCCCTCCAGCGCCCCGGCCCGTCACCCCACTGGCTCGGCATCCGCGAGGTTGTCCACACACCGACCGTGGCATCCTTCACCGCGCACTACATTGCCATCATCCTGGTCATCCACTGACCGCCGCTCCGGCCTGTGTCGAGACCGGCCACGGGCCGATGGATCGACGCAGGCCGGGACGGTGCCGTGGGATTAGCAGTGCCTCCGAGCCTTGAACAGCGCTCGCTTTTCCTGAAACGCTACTCTCCAGGAAAGGTGAAATCTATAACCGCCAGATGAGGGTTTAACGTGCAGTGCGAGGAGTGTTCTTAAGGCAACCAGCGGAGCGAAGTTATTCAGCGTACACGGGGCACTGCCTCATGCTATTGTCGATCCCAGTTGCAGTTGTGGTTCCCAAAACTTTAAGCTTCTTCTTGGGCATTTTCGGCCGACGGAAGCTTCATTGCATTTCCGGTTGCACTCCGGGCGGGGCATCATCGCGGCGACCTGGCATCCGTACATTACGGGTCCCGGCGTACTGCCCCTAGAGGAGATATGACATGGCGTCAGGTACTGTGAAGTGGTTCAACGCGGCCAAGGGTTTCGGTTTCATCGAGCAGGACGATGGCGGCGCTGACGTGTTCGCCCACTTCTCGAACATCGCCGCCGAGGGCTTCCGTGAGCTGCTCGAAGGTCAGAAGGTCACCTTCGACATCGCGACGAGCCAGAAGGGCCCGACGGCCGAGAACATCGTTCCCGCCTGACGCGGACTTCGTAGCTGGGGCCCACACCCGAGGGGTGGGCCCCAGCTACGGGCATTTCCCACAGCGGTGTCACCTGTGGGGCAATGCCGCCTGAGGCCCCATCCTCAGGGAGGCGCGGCTTTCGAATCCGCATCGGTCGACGTCCGGGATTTCACGTCCGCACAACGTCACCTATTTCACCGCTTGCGTCCCGCACCGGATTCACCGCAAGCACGCATTTTCCCTTTTCGCATTCCACTCGGTTCGTTCTTGTGATTCCCCGCGCCTTTCTTCACTGCGGGAATTCCTTGATACGCGCCGTATCAAGGAAGGTTCTCAATGAACCCCACACGTACGAACAGCCGTTCCTCCCGACCCCGTCGGACCGAGGGCCCCCCATTCGGGTCCAGCGCCGGGTCGAGGCGGGGCGCCCGCTTCGGCTCGCCCGCCCCGACCCGTTCCGCCGGGCCGGGCCGCTCGGGCGGCCACGGCCGACGGCCCGCAGCGGTCCAGGGCGAGTTCGCCCTGCCGAAGACGATCACTCCCGCGCTGCCCGCCGTCGAGGCGTTCGCCGACCTCGACATGCCCGAGCAGCTGCTGGCCACACTGACCGCGCAAGGCGTTAGTGTCCCGTTCCCGATCCAGGGTGCGACCCTGCCCAACACCCTCGCGGGCCGCGACGCCCTGGGACGCGGGCGCACCGGTTCCGGCAAGACCCTCGCCTTCGGCCTGGCCCTGCTCGCCCGCACCGCCGGTCAGCGCGCCGAGCCCCGCCAGCCGCTGGCCCTGGTCCTCGTGCCGACGCGTGAGCTAGCACAGCAAGTGACCGACGCGCTCGCTCCCTACGCCCGCTCGGTGAGGCTGCGTCTGGCCACCGTGGTCGGCGGAATGTCGATCGGCAGGCAGGTCAGCGCACTGCGCGGTGGTGCCGAGGTCGTCGTGGCGACGCCGGGCCGGCTCAAGGACCTCATCGACCGCGGCGACTGCCGACTGAACCAGGTCGCGATCACCGTCCTGGACGAGGCCGACCAGATGGCCGACATGGGCTTCATGCCCCAGGTCACCGCACTCCTCGACCAGGTACGCCCCGAGGGGCAGCGGATGCTGTTCTCCGCCACCCTCGACCGCAACGTCGACCTCCTGGTCCGCCGCTACCTCACCGACCCCGTCGTCCACTCCGTCGACCCGTCCGCGGGCGCGGTCACCACGATGGAGCATCACGTGCTGCACGTCCACGGCGCTGACAAGCACCGCACGACCACCGAGATCGCGGCCCGTGAAGGCAGGGTGATCATGTTCCTGGACACCAAGCACGCCGTCGACCGGCTGACACAAGACCTGCTGAACAGCGGGGTGCGGGCCGCCGCCCTGCACGGCGGGAAGTCACAGCCGCAGCGCACCCGGACACTGGCCCAGTTCAAGACCGGGCACGTCACCGTACTCGTGGCCACGAACGTCGCCGCCCGCGGCATCCACGTCGACGACCTCGACCTCGTCGTCAACATCGACCCGCCGACCGACCACAAGGACTACCTCCACCGCGGCGGCCGAACCGCACGGGCCGGGGAATCCGGCAGCGTCGTCACCCTGGTCACCCCCAGCCAGCGCCGGGACATGACGCGCCTCATGGCAGCGGCCGGCATCGTGCCCCAGACCACCCAGGTCCGCTCCGGCGAAGAGGCGCTCAACCGGATCACCGGCGCCCAGGCCCCCTCCGGCATTCCCGTGACGATCACCGCGCCGGTGGCCGAGCGGCGTCAGCGCAGTACCTCCTCACGCGGCCGGCGCAGCCCCGCTTCGGCCGCCCGGCGCATGACAGCGCGCCAGACCTCCTTCGACGCGGCGGCCTAGAACCCGTGATCAGGAAACTGACCCACCAATGCAGGAGGCACCTTTTGACGCTGGTTCAGATGCAGCCCCGACCGGCGAGCGCCGCCCCCGGACACAGGACGGCGGCCGACGCCATGGACATCGGCGGACCGCAGGTCTGCGACGACATGACCGTCGAGGTCGCCCTGTCCGTCATGGCCGGCGCCCGTACCGCGCATCTGCTTGTCTGCGACGACAGTGGCCTGTGCACCGGACTTCTCACCCAGGCCCAGCTCACCGCGGCCCGTGACAGCTCCGCGTACACGGACAGGATCCAGCTGAGAGACATCCTCGGCGACCGCGGGCCTTTCATCTCGCCTGTGACCACCATGGCCGAGGCCGAGCACACGATGCGCTACAGCCAGGTCGACGCCCTGCCTGTGGTCGACGAACACGGCAGCGCCTTGGGCGTCCTCGCCCTTGCCAGCTGAACCGCCTCAACCGCGGCAGAACCAACCCCCCTTCGGCCCTTTCCCTGTGAGGCATCATGCGCTGTGTCATCGCCCGCTTCCCGTTCGACCTCACCAAAAGCGGCGTCCTGGAGTCGATGAAGGGCGTCAAGCCCGAGCAGACTTCCGGCGAATCCGTGATCATCGGCCGCCGTACCTACCCCGTCAAGCAGGTCGGACAGGTCGTCACACGTCAGGACCGCCGCGACTTCAGTGCCGGTGAAGTCCTGCGGGCCATGACCCGGCTCGGCTTCACCTGCCGCGGGCTAACCCCGGCCACCACGCCCACGCGCGTTCTCAACCCGATGCAACAGGCTTCCGCGATGCTCGGCGCCCCTGCGACAGCCTGACCGACAGGCAGGCACATCACCAGCAAAGCAGCGGTGAGGGTCCGACCGGAAAACGCCGGTCGGACCTCACCCCGTACCGAGGCACTCTCGGCGCGAGACGAAGTCAGTGGTCGGAGTAGCTGAAGTCGCCCATGGTCCAGGCACTGACGTCCTCGATCGCCACCCGGTACATCCCACCCGTCTCCGGGATCCCTACCGAACCCTGCAGAATCCGCGCCACATGGAAATGAAGATGCGTGGGCCGCCCCTCCCCCTGCGTCGCAGCGGTGAACACGGCGGAGAAATCGCTCAGGCGGGCCGAGTCCGCCAGAACCTCCGACACCCGCTGCCTCCACACGGCCTCGGGAGCCAACCGACCCGTGATGACAGCACCACCAGCGACCACGGTCAGAGACATCTGATTGCTGCGCCCGGACTCCACCAGAGCGGCAACGTCAACAAGTAGCTCGTCAAGCTTCGACATGAGTGGCGATTGTAATCACCAGCCGTTCGACCAGCTCAAGCACTGGTACACGAATAATGCAAGACCTACCCGAGCCGACGACGACGCCACAGGTCCCTGCGTGCCCTCATCGCTCAGCTAACCCCCGCGCATACGTGCAGCTCCAGGGGAAGGGACGGGGCCGGGCCAAGAGCGAATCCCGTAAGCCACAGCCCCCGGCGAGCATCCGGAAAGGGTGGTTGGCCCAGACACGTTCTTTCCGTTGGTTGTGCGTTTCAGTCCCGCGCGGCCCACTGCTGTAGCGAATGCTTCGACCGGTCTCGCCGGTGGGGCACTCCGTTGTTTCCGAACTCGTTTGCCTGGGCTGGTGATTCGACAGGATGAGCGGCGGCGAGCGTCGCATCCTCTGTGGCTTCATGCGGACCAGACTGCGCAGCGCCGGGTGGCGTGGGCCAAGTTGGATCCGGCGGTCGTCACGCTCGGGCTACGGGGATTCCGTGGGCGCGTAGTTCGAGCCGAACGGCAAGGGGCGAATGCCCCAATGAACCACTCCTCGGATACGGCTTGTGGTTTCCTGTCATCCGGTCGCGAGGATCCGAGTGCGGGGGTGGAGCCGATGTCGTTGACATCCCAACTACAGGGCGGGGAGATCGGCCGCTGGTGTGCGCGCCATTTGACCGGTACGGCGGAGGTCGCCGCGCTGCTGCCGAAAGCGGTGCGAGGGCGGCGGGTGGTGTTCCCCCGCGGTCAGGTCGACGGCCGGCACTGGGCAGCGGTCGGCGGCGCGTTCGGCGCACGCCTGGCCACTCTTGTGCAGCCCGCTCCGCCGTACTACGCACTGCACGGACTCGTGGCGGCCGGACTCGCCCGCCGGGAGTGGGCGGACGAGCAGGCGGTCCGCTATCCGACGCACGCCCGGCTCGGCGCATCGCGGCGAGGGAAGGCACTGGACGTGCGGCCGACCGTCACGGGTTGGCTGGACCTAGTGCCCGAGGCGGGAGCCTCGACGCAACGCAGCGAACTGCGAGCAGTCATCAGCGACCACGTGGGCACCCGGTTCGGGTCGGACCGCGCTCTGCCCGCCGAACCGGTACTGGCCGACTTCCTGGAGCGGACCCGGGCCTACGCCGAGCGGCACGCCCCACCCGGTCAGCTCGGCACCCCGGGCGCCGAGGCCGGACTCGCCCGAAGCTGCTGGCTGTTGGAGATGTTTGAGAGCGTCTACCGCTCCGGGGCGGTGGACGAGTCGATGCACCAGGTCTTCCGGCCCGGCGTCCCCACGGTCGAGATGATGCGGGCGACCGCGAGTGATCCGGTGGTCGAGGAGTTGGCGCGGCTGGCAGAGCAGACACAAAGTTACGGCGCCCTGGCCGAGTTACGCCGGCTCGCCGGAAGCCCCGCCCCTGGCCAGCCGTTGGGCATAGCGGGCCCGGTCCTCGTCAACCACTGGGCCGATGGCGACCTGCTGATATCCGGCCCCGACGGCGCCACTCTGATCGACGTCAAGACAGTGGTCAAGACCGACCGCCCGGACCGCTCCTCCCGCTGGCTGTGGCAACTCCTCTGCTATGCCTGGCTCGACACCACCGACCGCTACCGCATCCGCAACGTCGCCTTCTACTTCGCCCGCCACGGCGTCCTCGTCACCTGGCCCCTTACCGAATTCACCAGTCTGCTCCTAAGCGGCGCAGACCCACACGAAGCCCGCACCGAATTCCTTACCGCTGCGACCAAAGCCATGACGAGCGAAGGAGCCCGACCGCCGACTGCGCACGCTGACCTGCCGCCGACGTAAGCCACGTGCGAGATGCAGTTCAGCCGTCCGGCCCTCCCCCGTGTCACCAAGCCGTACTTCGCGGACGTCAGGGTCGTCAGTCACGATCAGTTGAACGTGGGCTGGAGCCCCTCCTAGGCCCGCGCTGCCCGGCGACTAAGTCCAAGAAGGCGAAACCTTATGAAGCGACTGCTTGGATGATGCGATCATTCGCGCAAGCACACCGTTCTGCGGCCCCGAACGTGACGTCCTTCGTCGTGCCGGCGGAGGTCGCCCGTGCCGCCTTCGTATCCGTCCATTAACAAGCCAGCTTCCGCGATCGAACAGGGTCCGGGGTGAGCGCGTCCCCAAGACCATCCGTGCCAGTTGGACGCCCTGGCGGGACAGGGCCATCGAGCCCGCTATCCGCGAAGCCTTGTGGCGACTGGGCTCCGACGAAGGACAACTGCCTGCGGGCACCAGCGCGATCGGCGGCTACCGGACCCCGCACCAACGACCCGGAGATCGACATCGTCGGCGCCGACCGCGCCCCCATCGCCAAGAAGATCACCCTCGTGGGTCCGGTCAAGTGGCTGGAGAAGAAGCCCTTCGACAACCGCGACCTCGTCCGCTTCTCACCCATCGCTCCCAGCTGTCCGGCGCCGATGACACCACCCTGCTCGCCGTCACCCGCAATGGCTCCACCGCCGACGCCCCGCTCTCACCCCCGAGGACCTCCATGACGCCTGGACCTGAACCTGCGACCGGCCGTGCCATTACGTGCCAGTCGGAGCGGTAAAGAGCGGTCATCACAGGTGCCGATACGACACTCGGATCCGGGAAGCATCAGCCTGTTCCCGCAGGTCAGGTCACATATCGATGCCCGAGCGCCGGGTGATTCCCAAGCTCAGAGCGCGAGTTCGATTCTCGTCACCCGCTCCACGCAAAGCCCTCAGGTCATGACCTGGGGGCTTCTTTGTTGCGGCCACTGCCGCAGAGTTGCGGGACCTGACTGAGCGACTGATGGGGCTCGCAGATCCCGAACTCCGGGACGGGTACCACGGGCAGCTCCGGGCTCTCACTTGCGCATGTTTCCAACGCGCCGGCATCCGGTGTCACCGGATCACAACCACGGACAGAGGCAGCTACGCACAGGGAGCAGCCGGGTCCTGTTCCGGTGGAACTTAAGCGCTTAGGCTACGCTGGAATCCACTTGACTCGGCGAAGAGGAGTCCGCATGCGCACGACGTCTGACCTGGCAGGGCGTTGGACATGGACAGTCGTTGCTGACGGTCGGACTTCGGTGCCAGAAGCGGCCATCCCACTCATCGGCCAGGACATCGATGCGCAGGTTCCGGGAGCGATCCACCTCGACCTGCTGGCAGCGGACCTCATCCCCGACCCCTTCGTCGACCAGAACGAGGACGAAGTCTCGTGGGTGTCGAGATGCGACTGGGGACTCAGCCGCACGTTCGCCGCCGCCGTTGGCGCAGAGCGGATCGACCTCGTCCTCGATGGTGTCGACACCGTCGCATCCGTCGCAGTCAACGGGCGGACGGTCGGAAGCACCCGGAACATGCATCGTTCCTACCGGTTCGACATAGCGGCGGTCGCGGCCGAGACGAATGTCGTCGATGTCCGATTCACGTCCGCGTACACGGAGGCGGAGCAATGGGAGCGCGCGCTCGGAGCGCGGCCCAGCGCCTACCCACAGCCCTTCGCGTTCATCCGGAAGATGGCGGGCAGCTTTGGCTGGGACTGGGGACCGACCCTCCCAGGTTGCGGACTGTGGCGCGACGTCAAGGTGGAGACGTGGAGCACCGCGCGGATCGCCGCTGTCCGTCCCCTGGTCGACTTGTTCGACGACACCGGCATCCTCACCGCCCACATCGACCTCGAGCGAACCGCCTCGGGGGCAACACTCCCGTTCCACCTGGAGGTTGAGATCGCCGGGCAGGCTGTCCACGCCGAGGTCCAGCCGGGCGAGGACTCCGCGACCGTCGTCGTCGCCGTTCCCGACGTGCGACGGTGGTACCCGCGCGGACTCGGCGAACCACACCTGTATCCGGTCGATGTCTCGCTCTGGTTCGGGAAGGAGCAGCTCGACGAGTACCACACACGGGTCGGCTTCCGGAGTGTCGCCGTCGACCGGGCACCCGACGCTCACGGCACCCCGTTCGTCGTCACGGTGGACGAGCGCCCTCTGTTCGTCAAGGGCGTGAACTGGATCCCCGAGAGCGTCTTCCCCGGAGCGGTCACCGCCGACCGCGTCCGGACCCGTCTGGAACAGGCCGCCGACGCGAACGTGAACCTCGTCCGCGTATGGGGCGGAGGGGTCTACGAGAGCGACGCGTTCTACAGAGCGTGCGACGAGCTCGGCCTGCTCGTGTGGCAGGACTTCCTCTTCGCGTGCGCCGCCTACCCCGAGGAGGAGCCGATCCGCTCCGAGGTGCTCGCCGAGGCCCGCGAGAACATCGTGCGGCTCAGCTCTCATCCCAGCCTTGCCATCTGGAACGGGAACAACGAGAACCTCTGGATGCGCCTCGACAAGGACTGGGCGGCGCAGCCAGGAGGTGAGCTCACCTGGGGCGAGCGGTACTACCTTGAGTGGCTTCCGGACCTCGTTCGCGAACTCGACCCCACCCGTCCTTACACGGAGGGGAGCCCCTGGTCGGGCAGTTGGGCGCACGACCCGAACGACACCGACCACCAGACGTTCCATTCCTGGGACGCCTGGAACGAGTACGACTACGCGGTCTACCGGGACAGCTCTCCGCGCTTCGTGTCCGAGTTCGGTTGGCAGGGCGCAGCGGCTTGGAGAACACTCCGAGATGCGATCACCGACCGCGAGCTGCGCATCGACGCCGAGAACGTGCGCCACCATCAGAAGGCCATTGACGGACACGCAAAGCTTGCGCGCAACCTCGCCCGGCACCTCCCGCCGACGGAGGACTTCGACCGGTGGCACCTGCAGACGCAGTGGATGCAGGTCGAGGCGGTCCGCACCGGGGTGCTGCACTGGCGCGCGAGCTGGCCGCGGACCACGGGCACTGTCGTGTGGCAGCTCAACGACCTCTGGCCTGTCACGTCGTGGTCGGCGATCGACAGCGCCGGCCGCTGCAAGCCGCTCTACTTCGCCCTGCGCGACATGTACGCGCCGCGGGTCGTGACCATCGAGCCACGTGACGGCGCACTGGAGCTCTGCGTCATCAACGACGACGACGAGACGTGGGACACGATGGCGCACCTCGCTCGGCGGCGCCTCGACGGCGTGCCCGCCGCGGAGCGATCGCACCCGCTCTCGGTTCCTCCGCGTTCGGTGACCCGCGTCATGCTGCCGTCGGCTGTCGCCGAGTCGTCGGATCCAGGCTCCGAGTTCATCATCGCGACGGTCGACGACGAGCGGGCCTTCTGGCACTTCGCTTCGCCGAGGGACGCACGGCTCAACGGAACGCCGCTGGAGGTCACGGTCACCGCCGTCACCGGTGGGCTGGACATCGGTGTCCGCTCGCATCACCTCGCGCGCGATGTGCTCGTCCAGCCGGACCGGATCCATCCCGAGGCGACGGTCGACCGTGGCTTCACCACCGTGCTGCCGGGGGAGACGGAGATCTTCCGTGTCCGCGCGCCGGAGCCGCTCGATGCCGCCTCGCCGCGGGCGGCGTTCGTCGTTGCCTCGCTGAGGGATACCATCGGCTCCGACTGACGGGAGCTGGCATCGGTGATGACGAGCGCTCCGCAGACCCGGCGGGTCACCATCGCGGACGTCGCGCGGGAGGCGCAGACGTCGACCGCGAGCGTCTCCTATGCTCTGAACGGCCGGTCCGGTGTGTCTTCGGCCACGCGCGAACGGGTTCTCGAGGTGGCGGCCCGGCTCGGCTGGGCGCCGGCGAGCGCCGCCCGCACGCTGGCGGGTGCAGGCGCGGACACGATCGGTCTGGTGCTCGCCAAGGACCCTCGTGATCTCTCCGTCGAGCCGTTCTACATGCAGTTCATCGCCGGCGTGGAGGCGACGCTCGCGTCTCGCTCGATGGGACTCCTGCTCGAACTCGCGCCCGACGCGGACGCCGAGGCCGAGGCGATCCGGCGATGGCACATGTCGCGTCGTGTCGACGGCGTCCTGCTCACCGATCTGATCCCGGACGATCCGCGGATCTCCGTCGCGGCGGAGGGTGGCATCCCCGCGGTCGTCGTCGGCGACCCGAGCGTCGCGGCCGGACTGACGACGGTGTGGACGAACGACGCCGAGGCGATGCAGCAGGCAGTCGAGCATCTCGCGGCCCTCGGCCATCGACGCATCACCCGTGTTGCGGCCCCCCGCCGCTATGCGTACACGGCCATCCGCGACGACGCGTTCGAGCACGCCGCTCGCGCTGCGGGCATCGAACACGACATCGTGCGCACCGACCTCTCACAGGATTCCGGTGCGGCGGCCGCGCACACCGTGCTGTCGTCGCCCAGGGCGCCGACGGGTCTGTTGTTCGACAACGACGTCATGGCGGTCGCAGCGCTGACCACCGCACACGAACTGGGTCTCTCGGTCCCCAGCGACGTCTCCGTCATCGCGTGGGACGACTCGCTGCTCTGCCGCCTCGTGACACCGGGGCTGACGGCGCTCGGCCACGATGTCGTCGCCCTCGGCGCCCATGCCGCACGCCGGCTTCTCGACGTCATCGACGGTGCGGACCCGTCCACTCATCAGGACGCGACCCCAACGCTTCAGGTCAGAGCCTCGACCGGTCGCGCTCCGGACGAGGTCTGACCTTCGCGACGGTCTACCAGCGGAGCGCGGGATCCCACCGCAACTGCACACCTCCGCGTTCGAGGTCGCGCTGGAAGTCGCCGAGCCGGTGCGCATGGGAGCGCACCGCGGACGGCTCGAGGCCGTGGTCGAGGCAGTATGAGGCGAGGGCTCCCACAGCCTCGCCGATGGACCACTCGACGGGCTGGAGCCGGTAACTGCCGTTCGAGATGTGCGTGGTGCCGATGTTCTTCGCGGCGGGGAGAAGGTTCCGTACGCGCTGCGGCAGGAGGGCACCGAGCGGGATCTCGAACGGCTCCGGCAGGCCGCCGCCGCCCGCGCTGCCACCGGTCGTGGCGTGCCGGTCGATCCAGTAGTAGTGACCGACGCCCACGGTGTCCGGATAGCGCTCGGCGCCCCGGCCGTCGCGGAGGTCCCGGTCGAAGTCCTGCTCAAGGATCGTGCGCTCCGCCCGGATGCGGCGTGACTCCCGGAAGTACGGCATCATGGCGAAACCGTCCGACGTCCCCGTGACGCGCGGCGCGAGGCGGAGTCCGGGCCAGCCGACGCCGCCGTCGGGTCGCGGAGCCTCCGTCTGAAGCCAGTAGAGCAGCGACCGGCTCAGCGCCTTCGATCGATCCCAGTGGACCGCCGCGTCGTCGCTGCCGAACACCGTACCGCCGGCGTAGTCGTTCATCGGCCAGTTCACGATGACGATGTCACTCTCGTACGCGCCGTCCTCGAACTGGCGCCGTGCTGCGACGCGGCGGTAGTTCCACAGCTCGGGGGCTTCGCCCATGTTGCGGTGGTCCACGTCGATGGCGAACGGGTCGTCGTCGTCGTTCACGCGCAGCGTGTACTCCCTGGCGATCGATCCGTCATGGGCGGCACGGCGGAACCCGAGTATCTTCTCGCCGTCGAGCTGCGGCGGTCGCCACTCGCGGAAGAAGCCGTAGTCGTCGGGTCGGTCGATGGTGTGGTCCTGGCCGACGAGGTGCTCGACCGCGAAGCACCAGGTGACGCTCTGCATGTCGAGGGGATCGCCGGTCTCCGGTGCGCCTGGCTCGCCGGTCTCGCCACGGGCCTCGCGGCCGGTGACGAACTCGACTCCGCCGAGTTCCAGGAGGTCGCCGAGCTCGGTCGCGTCCAGCACGAACGGCGCGGAGAGGTCCCACACATCTCCCGCGCGGTCGCGCACCGTCACCGCGGTAACGCGGTCACCGTCGGTGTGGACAGCGACGGGCGACGTCTCGAGCATGAGCGTGAGTCGTCCGGACGCTTCGTACGGGCGCAGCATGCTGTGGATCACCGCGAGGATGACCTTCGGCTCGACGCTGAGCGGACTGACCCATGCCGCGCCGGGGTTAAGGTGCTGGTCGCTTCTCGCGGCTGCGGTGAGCGGATAGTACGTCCGGTAGTGCTCACGGACGAGCTCGCGGAACTGGGCGTAGCTGCGGTTGCGGCCGGTTGTCTCGATGCGTCGGTGCTCGTCGCTGGGCACCAGTTGAGCCGTCAACTGCCCTCCCAGCCAAGGCGTCTGCTCGGTCATGATCACCGATCTGCCGCGGCGCAATGCCGCGAGAGCGGCGGAGACGCCACCGACGCCACCACCGACGATGAGAAGGTCAGCTTGCTGTCGTGTCACGGGAGAACACCTTTCTTTCCCGAAAACTCTAGGTAAGTTTCCCGATCATACGTAAGTAAAATCTCTCAAGGCAGCGTCGTTCGCCGTAGACTTCCAGAACTCGAAGTGATCGAAGGGATACCCATGCGCGAGAAGGAGCGTCGACCGTCGCTTGCCGAGGTGGCGGGCGAGGCGGGCGTCTCGATCTCCACCGTCTCGAAGGTCGTGAACGGGGCGCCGGACGTCGCCCCCGACACCCGTGTGCGGGTGGAGTCCGTGTTGCGCGACAAGCAGTACCTGTCGCCGAAGCAGCGCTCCCGGCGCGATCTCGCGACGGTGATGGTCGTGCTCTCGAGCTCAAGCATGTCGTCGCCGCTGACCGTGGAGATCCTGCGCGGCGTCATGCGCGCGGCCCACGAGGCCGGGCTTGAGCTCGTCCTTCTCGACCTCCCCGATGGAGTGCCCGCCGCAGGGTGGATCGAGCGGACGAAGCGGAACGGACCGGTAGCCGTTATCGCGCTGAAATCCCGTCTGAGGACGGAGGAGCGGGCGAAGCTCGCGAAGAACGGAGTCCCGCTCGTCGAGGTCGACACCTACCGGTTGCCGGACAGCGACTCGTATTCCGTTGGCGCGACGAACTTCGCAGGCGGCATGGCGGCCACGCAGCATCTGCTGTCGCTCGGGCACACGCGCATCGGTTTCCTCAGCGGCGTGTCCGACACGCAGGCGTCGATCGCGCGCAAGCACGGGCACCTGGCCGCGCTCGCCTCCGCGGGGATCCAGCCCCGCGCCGACATCGTCGAGGAGGGCGACTTCACGTACGAATCGGGGCTGCGGGCCGCGGAGTTCCTCTTGGGCCGACCGGACCGCGTCACGGCGATCTTCGCGGCGAGTGACGCGCAGGCGGCCGGGGTCCTGGAAGCCGCGCGACGTGCCGGCATGTCCGTCCCGCGCGACCTCAGTGTCACAGGGTTCGACGATCAACCCGTCGCGCGGATGACGGCGCCGCGGCTGACGACCATCAGGCAGCCGTCGGAGGCAATGGGGTCGTACGCGGTGGACGTCGCGCACAAGCTGCTGCTCGGCGGAGCGCCTCCCGTGTACCACACCGATCTCGCGACAGAGCTCATCGTGCGGGACTCGACAGCGGCTCCACAAGTTACCGAAAATATGGCTTGATTTTCTCGGTAGCCAGTACTTTACTTTCCTGCGGAGCGCTACGAGGCGCGGAGTGAGTACGAAGGAGTACCTCATGCGAGCTACCCGATCCCGAAGAGCCGCCATCGCGCTCAGCGGAGTTCTGGCCCTGTGCCTCAGCGCATGCAGCGGCGGCGACACCGGCGCGTCAGGTCCGGCCGACCTGAAGATGGCGCTCTGGTCATCCAATAAGGATCACCTGGCGTTGCTGCAGAAGATCGGCGACGCCTATGTCGCAGAGCACGGTGACGAGGTCGCGTCGATCACCTTCGAGCCCGTCACGAACCCGGACTACATCGCCGGGCTGACGACGCAGCTCGCCGGTGGCGACGTTCCCGACCTGGCCTGGGTCCCCGAGGCGAGCGGCCCCGAGTTCGTCGACGCGGGCGTATTGCACGATGTCCGCGACACGCTGGAAGGCGCCGACGGCTACGACCTCGACGACATCCTCCCCGCCTCGCTCGCTCCGTGGCGGGACGACGACGACGGCCTCTACGCGTATCCGTTCTCCAATTCGCCGTTCGCGCTCTACGTCAACGAAGACCTCCTGGCGACCGCCGGCCAGCCCGATGTGGCATCACTGGTCGGGACCCCGGACTACACGTGGCAGACAATCGCCGACATCGCCGCGGCGACGAACAGCAAGACAAAGGCCGTGGGGTTGAACGTCCCCACGTTCAACCCCACGAACTGGAGCGCGGTGACCATGCTCGGCAGCGCATGGGGTGCCGCCCCGTGGTCCGAGGACGGCGCGACGTGCGAGTTCGCGTCGCCGGAGATGATCGACTACCTCACCTGGTACCAGAAGCAGATGAGCCGCGGCGCCATCCCCCCCGTCTCGGCGAAGGCGGAGCCCGCGGCGTTCGCGAGCGGCGACGTGGCCTTCAGCGTCGCGCAGCTCAGTCAGTCGGGGAGCCTCGACGACAGCTTCGACTGGTCGTTCCTCCCCCTCCCGGCAGGACCGAAGGGCTACCACCCCATCGTCGGACAGGGGGGGATGAGCGTGCTTGAACGCAGCGGCCACAAGGAGCAGGCGGCCGGATTCCTCGCCCACCTGACGAACCCCACGAACGCCGAGCTCCTCGCGCAGTTCTTCCCGCCGCCCCGTAAGTCGCTCCTCAATGTGAAGACGCTCTCCCAGGCCGCGCCGAAGCTCTCGCCCGAGGCGATCCAGTCGGCGATCATCGACGTGGTCCCCGAGGCCTCGGTGAAGCCGCAGCACCCGGTGCTCTCACAGTTCTCCGACAAGGTCCGCGCAGGTCTCGACTCGGTGTGGTCGGGAGGCGACGTGAAGACCGCCGTCACCGGCATATGCGAGCAGATCTCGCCGACGCTCAAGGGCTGACCCCGGTGACCGCACGCACCTCCGCAGCGAACGACCGAAAAGTCATACGGAGTCGGCGCCCCCGTCCTGACGGGGACCGCTGGCTCGGCGTGGCCTTCGTCGCACCCCAGGTCCTCGGCGTCATCATCCTCGGTGTCGTCCCCTTCCTCTTCGTCATCTGGTACAGCCTCAACGAGTGGCGGCCGCTCACCGGCGAGATGGAGTTCACCGGACTCGACAACTACTCCCGCCTCTTCGCCGATCCGACCTTCTCCGCGTCGGTCATCGCGAGTCTGCTCTTCAGCGCGGGCGTCCTCGTGCTGAACCTCGTGATCGCCATCAGCCTCGCCGTCCTCCTCAACCGGCGGATGAAGGGCATCACCGCGTTCCGCACGATCTTCTTCTCACCCGTCGTGGTGTCCGTGGTCGCCTGGTCCGTGACATGGGGCTTCCTCCTCGCCCCCAACGGAGGGCTCAACGGCGTACTCCAGCTCCTCGGCATCGACGGAACCAGTTGGCTCACCGACTCCTCGACCGCGCTCATGTCCCTCGTCGTCGTGCAGGTGTTCAAGGGCGTCGGCCTGAACATGGTGCTCTTCCTCGCCGCTCTCCAGAGCGTCCCGGAGGAGATCCGAGAGGCAGCGCAGATAGACGGCGCGTCGCCGTGGAGATCGTTCTGGTCGATCACGGTCCCGATGATCGCGCCGACGATCCTCCTCACCGGGATCCTCACCACCATCGGCTCGCTGGAGGTGTTCGCTCCCGTGCAGTTGCTCACCGACGGCGGGCCGGGCAATGCCACGAACGTCCTGCCGTTCTTCCTCTACCGCACGGCCTTCGTCAGCCAGCAGTTCGGATACGCCAGCGCAATCGGCGTCGTGCTCTTCGCCATCATCCTGGCGCTGACGATGCTGCAGTGGACCTCCCGCCGGAGGTGGGTACACGATGAGGTCTGATGCATCGAGCGCGGCACGCAGCCGCTCGCGGGTGACGACCGTCACGCTGTACGTGCTGCTCGTGGCCGCGTCCATCCCGTTCCTCTATCCGACGCTGTGGATGTTCTTCTCGTCGTTCAAGCCGGCGAACGAGATCTTCCTCCAGCCCCCCACCCTGCTGCCCAAAGAGTGGACGCTGGACGGATTCGCGCAGGTGTTCACCGCGCAGCCGTTCCTGCGGCAGTACGGCAACTCGATGTACATCGCGGTGGTCGTCACCACGGCATCGATCCTGCTGTCGGCGATGGCGGGCTATGCCTTCGCCCGCATCCGCTTCCCTTTGCGCAACGCGGCGTTCACGCTCATGCTCGCGACGATGATGGTGCCGACCGAGGTGACGATCATCCCGATCTTCACGGCGGTCAAGGCGATGGGGCTCACCAACACGCACTGGCCGCTCATCATCCTGCCGGTCTTCGGACCCACGGCGGTCGTCTCCGTGTTCATATTCCGCCAGCACTTCCTCAGCTTCCCGAAGGAATACGAGGAGGCCGCACGGCTTGACGGTGTGTCACGTGCCGGGGTCTTCTTCCGGATCGCCCTCCCTCTGGCGAGGCCGGCGATCGCGGCGGTCGGGATCATGGCGTTCCTGCGCTCGTTCAACATGTACTTCGAGGCGCTCATCTTCCTGCGGACCCCCGAGAACTTCACGCTCGGGCTCGCGATCACGCGCTATCAGGACTTCTACGGCGAGCAGATGTGGAACACGCAGCTCGGCGCCGCGTCGCTGACCGTCGTCCCGATCCTCGTTGTGTTCCTCATCGCACAGAAGCAGTTCGTCCAGGGCCTCGCCCAGACGGGGCTCAAGGGATGAGCTGACCCACCACAGCGACGACGCGGACCGGACGCCGCCGCTGACCTCATCGCCCCGGTCGAGAGACGAAGGAGTCGAGACGATGCATGAGGATCAGACACGCCCACCGATGCTGCCGGCGCTCAGCCGACGTAACTTCCTGGTCGGCGTCGGCACCACCGCGGCGGTGATCGGGACAGGGAATGCGGGAGCGGCGCCCGCGCTGGCGACATCGGACGGCACCGTGCTGCCACTCGTCGCCCCGCTCCCGGCCGGGCAGCCGGTGCGTACCCAGTTCGCGCCCAACGAGCAGGTACTGGCCGCGTACCTGATGATCGTCGCTCCGCTCGCCAACAGCGTCCGGGACGTCGCGCCGAACTACGGGTGGATGGAGGACGGCTGGTGGCGCACGCCCAACGAGCCGTACAACTCCCGGATCATGGAGCACGTCGCCACCCTCTCGTGGTTCTATGCCAACGATCGGCCGTGGAACCCGTACTACCGCGACCCCGCGCTCCTCGCGCGCCTGGACGCCGCCCTCGGCTACTACCTCTCCCTGCAGCACGCCGACGGGTCGTACCCGGAGTACTCGCCGACCGAGCACCACCTCTCCCCGACCGGGTTCGGCACCGTCGCGCTCGCCGCCGTCCTCCGGGACCTCCGCGCAGCCGGTGAGCTCTACGACCGCCGACTGCAGATCCGCGACGCCATCCGCGACAGCTCCGCGTGGCTCGTCGACACCTCCCGTCCGCACTGGAACCGCCCGGTCCAGTTCGCCAACCAGGTCGTCGCAGGGCTCTCCGGCGTCGTCGAAGCGGCGCACATCCTCGGCGAACCGGCCGTCAGCGCCTCCGTCCCGAACCGGCTGCAGATCATCCTCAAGGACGGACAGGCGCCCGCCGGGTTCTTCCACGAGCCCGTCGCACCGGACGCCGGGTACAACTTCGACGTGATGCTCCCCGATCTCGGCGCGCTGTACAAGCGGCTGCCGGACCCGGCCATCATCCAGCTAGCCGAGCGGTTCGCCGCCTGGTGGGGGTACATCGTCGTCATGGAACCCGGCCGCAAGGAGGGCTTCATCCTCTCCGGGACGAGCGCACGCAACATCGTCGCGACGTTCGTCACCACCCCGGTGGACGACGTGGACCGCAGCGCGCTCGCGCGAACCCTGGTGCCCCACGTGCCTGCCCTGGGCGCGTTCTTCGCCAGCTCGGAGGAGAAGACGCAAGCGCGCAACGCCTGGAGGGACTCCACGGCTCCGGTCTCGCCTCGGCAGAAACAGGACTCGTCGCCGCGGCTGCACATGCACGTCCCGCAGGCCCCGCTCGGGATCCCTGGAGCCCAGCGCGACGCACAGGTCGCCGCACTGCGCTATCTGCGCGAGTCCACGTTCACCGAACTCCGCAAGGGCACCCTCAACCAGCAGTACGTGTTCGTCCGCCGTCCCGGCTACTACACCGCCGGTCTCTACGGCGTGCGGCAGAACTCGCTCCAGCGGATGGGGACGAACGCGTTCTGGCACCCCGTCGCAGGCATGCTCGCCCTCACAGTCAACAGCACAGGTCCGGACGACTGGACGACCGTCGCCGACACCGTCGGCACCGCCTCCTCACGTGGCCCGGTGAACGCGACGCACCATGCCGGGTCGACGGCGTCCGGTGCCGCCATCCCGGCGGACGCGCTGACCGGATACAGGGGCGTGTTCACCACGAGGTACGTGACCGCGGACGGCGCTGTGACAACGGACGTGACACATCGCGCTGATGGAATCAGGCGTGTGCTGACCACACCGGGAGCCTCCCGCGAACGCATCCCTCTCATCATCGGCACCGGAGATCAAGTGGCTTTCGCGAACGGCACGCCGGCGCCCTACGGACAGGAGACGATCACCGTCACCCGAGGGCTCACCGTCACCCGCGGAAGCATGAGGTTCAACATCGACTGGGGAGTGGACCGTGAAGCGAAGTATGCGCCGATGGACCGCTCATACCTGGGCAATCGCACCCATCGCATCCTCACCATCAGCTTTTCCGGGACGCTCTCCGTGGATCTGCGCGTCGAACCGGTGAGCTGAGTCGAGCGGTCCGCGTCGGCGCCGGTCAGCTCTCCGGCGCCGGCACGAACCCGCTCCGCGCGGCCGCCGGTGTCCCGAGGACCACGACGGGGCTGGACACGAACAAGACAGTGGCGGGCCGCAAGCGGGGGACCGGCCGTCGACGTGCTGGGACTCGCCGGCCGGTATGCGGCCTGCTCACAGGTGGGCGTCCAGGAACTCCCCGAGCGCTGTCCTGGACATCGGACCGCTCCTGTTCGCCATCGGCACTCCTTGACGCTCCACTCGATGCGAGGCAGTGGGTGCCTCCTTGTGTCTCCCGACCGCGACGGCCGTACCGCTCGTCAGTGGGCCCTGCGCGCTCGGGCGGCCTTGCGGGCCTCCGCCATCGTGCGCGCCTCCGCGGCCTTGCGGGATTCCTTCGGCGGGCGGCCCGCGCGGGTGCCCAGACCCCGGAACGCCGCGTTGCCGGTCTTCGCCCCGTCCTGCACCGGCGGGCGCTTCGCGCCTGTGATGCTGGTCAGCCTCTCCTCGCCGGAGCGAACCAGAGCGACCGTGGGCCGGATCCCGGCATCCGACATCATCCGGTTCACGTCCCGGCGCTGGCCGGGCGTGACCAGCGTGACCACGCTGCCGGACTCCCCGGCACGCGCGGTGCGCCCGCCGCGGTGGAGGTAATCCTTGGGGTCGGAGGGCGGATCCACGTTGACGACGAGGTCCAGGTGCTCGACGTCGATGCCACGGGCAGCGACGTTGGTGGCCACCAGCACCGTGATCTCCCCGTCCTTGAACTGGGCCAGCGTGTGCGTGCGCTGCGGCTGCGACTTCCCGCTGTGCAGAGCACCCGCCTGTATGCCGCTGCTCCGCAAGTGGCGGGTGAACTGGTCCACACCGTGCTTGGTGTCCAGGAACATCAGCACCCGCCCGTCCCGAGCCGCGATCTCGGTGGCTGTCACGTACTTGTCGGCGGGATGGACGTTCAGTACGTGGTGCTCCATCGTCGCGACCGAGCCCTCCGCCCGATCGACCGCGGCGAACACCGGCTCACTCAGATATTGCCTGACCAGTTGATCGACGTTGCGGTCGAGCGTCGCGGAGAACAGCATCCGCTGCCCGCCGGGGGGCGTCCGGTCCAGGGCCTCCGAGACCTGCGGCAGGAAACCCATGTCGCACATCTGGTCCGCCTCGTCCAGCACCGCGATCCGCACCCGGTCCAGGTGACAGTCCCGCCGGGCGACGAGATCTGCCAGCCGTCCCGGCGTCGCCACCACGACCTCGGCACCCGCCCGGAGTGCCGCCACCTGCCGCCCGATCGCCAGCCCGCCGACCACAGTCACCGAGCGCAGCCCGAGCGCCTCCGCGTAGGGAGCCAGCGCCTCGCTCACCTGCTGCGCGAGTTCCCTCGTCGGCACCAGGACCAGCGCGAGAGGGCGCTTCGGTTCGGCGCGCCGGCCCGCCGTACGCGCCAGGAGCGCAAGCCCGAAGGCGAGTGTCTTTCCCGAGCCGGTCCGCGCGCGCCCGAGGACATCACGGCCGGCCAGCGCGCTCGGCAAAGTGGCCGCCTGGATCGGGAACGGCTCCCGTATCCCGAGTCCTGCCAGCACCCCCATCAGCTCCACCGGCAGCTCCAGCTCCGCGAAGGAGCCGGCCGGCGGGAGGCCGGGCGCCGGTGTCCCCGGCACCGAGAGCTCGCCCCGCAGGGCGCTCCCCCGGTCGGACCTGCCGGGTCCGGAGCGACCGGAGGCCGATTGCTTCGCCTTCATTGGGGTTCCTCGTTTCGGCGCCCTGAACGGACCTGGGCCCGTGCCTTGTCCGGCACGGGCCCAGGCTCTCCGCAAGCGTGACCCGACCTTACCAGCGCGGGCCTCGCGCCGGCCGTCCCGCTGCCCGGCCGGGCACCCGCCCCGGGGATCGTCACGCGCTGAAGGCTGGTGAGCCCCTCGAGTCCGGGATGCTCTTGCCGAGCGGTACGAGGGCTTCTGCCGTAGGTGGCCGGGCGCTGAACGCGATTGTCCCGCAGCTCGAGACCATGGCGGGCACGGTCGGGGCGCTGGCGACCGGGGAGTTCGGGATCGATGTCTCGCGCTTGTACTGATACATCCGCGAGAGGCAGGCGCAGCCGAGGGCGCCGGGCAGACGGGCGACGACACCGCACAGAGCTGACGCACCACTGTCGCGGGGCGGCACCGTACGGGGCAGGGCCGGGGCCTCGACGCACGGTCCGGGCCCCGCTGCCGCTCCGGGGTCTGCGGCCGTACCGAACGCGGCCGCTCCCGCCCAGGTTTCGGCCGACCACCCGGGATGGGCATGCCACTACGTGCCAGTCAAGACAGTGAACAGCGGTCAGCTGGGCCCGAACGAAGCCACTGCGGCACGCTCCCAGGGAGGCGTTTCCCCAGGTCAGAGCCGGGCAAGCCTACGCGGTACTGAGTGATTCCCAAGCTCAGAGCGCGAGTTCGATTCTCGTCACCCGCTCCAGGACGAAGGCCTAAGTCAACGACTTGGGTCTTCTTTTCCTTCACGAGGACCTCGTCGTCGGGGCACCGCTCTCCATGGAAGATCTCACCGACGCACGGCGCCTCGACCCGTTCGCCCGTAAGTATGCCCACGACGGTTGTCAGGTCAGAGAGGTCCGCCGGGTACCGCACGAGGGCTTGAGCGGCTGCGCCTGGTCCGTCCGCTTCACCGGGAGTTCGTCGTGAGTTGATCACCCAGGATGCCTGAGAGGAGGAACCCGCCCGGTGGGCAGCGTGCTTCCCGGCGCGCGGCTTCGGGGCGGACACGACCTTCTGGCCGTTGGTGAACACGACTACGACATCCGCGTGGGGAAGGTCAGCCTGCGGTCGATGTCGACGGTGACGCGGCCCTCGACCATGGTCGCGACGACGCGGTGGCGGAACGTCATGCCGTGGAACGGGGTGTTGTCCGACGCGCTGACCGACTCGGTCCGGTCCACCCGCCAGTCGGCCCGGGGGTCCACCAGGGTGAACGTCGCGGGCTCCCCCGCGTGCAGCGGGCGGCCCGCCACGTCGGCGAGCCCCGCGATACGGGCGGGGCGTGTCGACATCACCGTGGCCACGAGGCCCCAGTCCGGTTCGCTCCCGGCGCCCAGCGCCTCCGCGACCACCGGGAGCGCGGTCTCCAGGCCCAGCATGCCGAAAGGCGCCTCGCACCAGTGGTTGTCCTTGCTCGACGCGGTGTGCGGGGCGTGGTCGGTGGCGACGGCGTCGACGGTTCCGTCGCGCAGGGCCGCGCGCAGCGCCGCCACGTCCTCGGCGCCGCGCAGGGGCGGATTCACCTTGCGCAGAGGGTCGGCGTCGCGCGTCATCAGATCGGTCAACAGCAGGTGGTGGGGGGTCACTTCGGCTGTTACCGGCCAGCCTCGCGACTTGGCCCATCTGACGATTTCGACGGTGCCCGCCGTGGATACGTGACAGATGTGCAGGCGTCCGCCGGTGGCCCCGGCGAGTACCACGTCACGGGCGACGATCGTCTCCTCGCCCGTCGCCGGCCAGGGCGGCAGACCGGTGGCCCGCGCCGCCGCGCCGGCGTTGACCTGGCCTCGCTCCACGAGACGCGGGCACTGCGCGTGTTGGGCGACGAAGGTTCCCGTGCGGCGGGCCGCCTCCAGCGCCCGCAGCAGGAGTCTGGGGTCGTCGACACATACGCCGTCGTCGGAGAACATCAGGGCGCCGGCCGCAGCCATGCCGTCGAGGGGTGCGAGGCCGCGGCCGGCGAGCCCGGTGGTGACGGCTCCCACCGGGTGTACCCGGCAGGACGCGGTTCGTGCCGCCCGCTCGATGATGTGCCGTACCCGCTCCGGGGTGTCGGTCACCGGCACGCAGTTGGCCATGGCGAGCACGTCGGAGTATCCGCCGTGCGCTGCCGCCCTCGTGCCGCTCGCGATGGTCTCCGAGGCGGTGTCACCGGGCTCACGCAGGTGGGTATGGAGGTCCACCAAGGCCGGCAGCATGATCAGACCGTCGCATTCCGCTGTCGTCGCGTCTGCGGCACTCGTGCCGTCCCCGGTCCCGGGGGCCGTAACGGCGACGATCCGACCGCCCCGTACGGTCACGTCCCGGGGCACGCCGCCGAGAGGCCGGACGCCCCGCAGGATCATCGTCCCCACGGAGCCGTTCACCGGTCCACGCCCAGGTGCGTATCCGGGTGCGTATCCGGGTGCGTGAGGCGGAAGACCGGTCCGTCCGCGCAGATCAACGGGGACTCCTCGGGACCGCTTCTGGTCCCGGTCGCGCAGCCGTGGCAGTACCCGAGGCCGCAGGCCATGTGGGCTTCCAGCGATACCTGGACGTCCGCCGCCCAGCGTCGGCCGAGTTCCTCGCAGAGCCGGGCCAGCCGCTCCGAACCGCACGTCATGATCTGCTGTGGAGGGGCCTGGTCGAGGTCCCCCGTCAGCGTGTCCCGGAGCCGGGTCAGGTCGCTGCTGCCGGTGTCGTCGGTGACCTCGTGCAGTCGTGTCACACCGGCCGCGCGGTAGACATCCGCGCCGACGACCCTGTCCGCGCTTCTGCCACTGGCCACGGCGACGATCTCGACGTCGGTCCCGGCGCACTCCTGGGCGACCGTGGTCAGCGAACAGGTGCCGATGCCTCGTCCGACCAGAAGGACGCGCCGCGTTCGCCGGGCGAGCCGGAATCCCTGGCCCAGCGGTCCCACGACCAGCATCCGCTCTCCCGGTCGGAATGAGGCCAGCCGACGGGTGCCGTCACCGACCACTCCGAGAAGGATGTCGATGGTGCCGGCCCGCGGGTTCCGGCCGTACACGGCCATGGGGCGGGGCAGGACGGGGCCGCTGTCCCCGTCCCGGGCCGCGGTCAGCATCACGAACTGTCCTGCCTGGCACGTCCGGGCGATGCTCGGTGCCTCCAGGCGCAGGAAGTGGTAGCCCCGGCCGTGCGGGGCGGAGGCGAGGACCCGGGCACGGTGCCAGGTCGGGGCGGGCAGGCCCGTCCCGGACCCGAGCAGCGGCGTCACGCGGTCCCGGACCGGTATGCCGGCCTCCGTGTCGAGGGTGTTCATGCTGCTGGGGCCTCCTGTGCGGACAGCCTGGCGTCGAGTCGCAGGAGACCCGACGCCAGGATGTCGGTGCCGACGGCGAGTTCGGCCGGCCGGGTCAGCTCCTCGGGACTGTGGCTGACACCGCCGTTGTGACTGGGGACGAAGATCATGCCGGTAGGCACCACATGGTTGATCATCTGTGCGTCGTGGCTGGCTCCGCTGGGCATGACCCGGTGAGCGATCCCGGCCTCCGTCACGGCCTCGGCGACGGTGTCCCGGAGCCATCTGGGGAGGATGACGGGGGAGGCGTCGGCCAGCAGCCGGGATTCGCATCCGATCCCGCGCCGGGAGCAGATGTTCTGCGCACTGTCGACGATCTCCGCCGCGGTCAGCCGCTGTCGGTCGTTGTCGACGTCCCGGACGTCGACATACACCTCGGCGCTCCCGGCGATCGTGGTGAGGGACCCGGGCGAGGCGTGCATGCGTCCGACGGTCGCCCGGGTGCCGTGATGGCGGCTGTCGTTGGCGAGGGTCTCGATCATCAGGATGATCTCCGCCGCCGCGGCCATCGCGTCGGCCCTCATCCGCATCGGGGTTCCCCCGGTGTGCGAGGCCCGTCCGGTG
The DNA here is from genome assembly GCF_042714995.1 of Streptomyces sp. NPDC058665. Classification (NCBI taxonomy): domain Bacteria; kingdom Bacillati; phylum Actinomycetota; class Actinomycetes; order Kitasatosporales; family Streptomycetaceae; genus Streptomyces; species Streptomyces sp. NPDC058665. Next base: position 48,097 of record NZ_JBHXRX010000037.1, on the reverse strand, counting down.
AGATCGATACGCAGCCTGGTACTGCCCGAGATCAGGTCAACGAGTCCGACGGGAACGGACTCGGACTCCAGCAGGGAGCCCTGCTCGATGTGCAGTTCCAGGAAGGCGGCCCAGTCCTCGCCCCGCCAGCGGGCCGCCTCGGTGTCGTCCGGGTCGAGGCCCACGGCTGTCATGGCCTGTGCCAGCGATACGCCCTCGGCGTCCTGCTTGGTCCTCAGGTCGGCGGGGCCGGTCAGTCCCGCGGCGATCCGGCTGCCCGTGCACGCCTGTCCGAAGCGGGCTCCCTCCTCGGCGGCGAAGGCCACGAAGCGGACCGGCCGGGTGAGCCGGATCCCACCCGCGACGAACAGCCGTGCCACCTCCATCGCCGCGACCACACCGGCTATGCCGTCGTACGCGCCGGCTCCCGGCACGCTGTCAAGATGGGAGCCGGTACCCAGGCCAGGCAGTCCGGGGGTCGTGCCGGGCAGTTCGGCGACCGTGTTGCCGGCCGTGTCCGTACGTACGTCCAGGCCGAGCGCACGCATGTGCGCCGCGTACACGCCATGGGCCTGGCGCTCCAGCGGGGTGTAGGCCAGCCGGGTGACGCCGGGGCCCTGGCCGGGCTCCGACATTCCGGCGAAGGTGTCCAGGTGCGTTCGGAGCCGGTCGGCGTCGGCGCGACGGGGAGCGGCGAGGGTCGGTGCGGTCATCGGAGTCCGGCCGATGAGGCTTCCGCCTCGGAGAGCAGCGACACCACAGGTGCGGAACCCGCGGCATCGAGCGCCGGCGTGTGCAGGACAGCGGCCACCCCGGTCACTTCGGCGGCGGCGCCGCGCAGCAGGCCGAGCATCGCCTGTAGCCGGCGCGGCTCCCAGGCGGTCGCGAGCAGGACGACCCGGTCGCCGGGTGTGATCGCCGGGGTGACGGAGGTGATTCCGGACTCGTCGGTGACCCGCAGGACCGTCGCGTCCGTCGACAGGGCCACGATGTGGGCGAGCACGGCTTCGTCGCTGCTCTCCCACACCGAGATGCGGTCCGGCGCCAGGTCACGCACGGCGTCGGCGACGGCCCGGCCGACGAGGTCGGCCGCGGCCGGGGAAACCTGGGTGTTCAGGGTGGTGCCATAGGCGTCCGTGGCCGCGCCGAGTTCACGGACGCCGGAGAGGATCGCGGAGGTGCTTTCGGTCATCGGGGTTCCACCTCTTTCTTGTCGGTTGCGGACCCGAGCGGGGCCCGCGACGGGGTGGTGGAGAAGAGCGCGTGGAACCGTACTCCGTACAGTTCCAGGAGCGTGTCCGCCACGCTGCCGTCGCCGCTGTCGAGCACGCTGAGGACGCAGGAGACCCGCATCCCCGCCCTCGTGGCGGCGAGTACCGGAGGTGCCGCGTCCCGCGCCGTGCCCACCAACGGCACGACGACAACGGTGTGTTCGCCGACGTGGGCCTCGCCGGTCAGCCGGGCGTCGTCCCCGGTACCGGTCACCGTCGCGAACGGCAGCCCCGTGTGCAGGGCCAGGGCGGTGGTGGCGGCGATGCCGTCGGGGGCAGCACACACCAACCGGTCGGTCCCGGGCGGGAGCGCTTCGGACAGCAGCGCCGCGGTACGACGCAGGATGGACGGCCGACTCTGGACGGCTTCGGCGTCGACCTGGCCTCCGCCGGGGGCCACCGCGAGTATGTCGGCGTACAGTTCGGCGCTTCGTTGCCGGGCGCTCTGGAAGGCGCTGGGGGCGTCGGGTGCCGTTCGCAGGACCTGGGCAAGGTTCATGGGGGCTCCGGGGTGGGCGGTCTGTGGACCGGACGGTCCGAGGATGGGACGGTCCATAGGTGGTCCGCGGCTGAGGGTCAGGTCCGCACGGTGCCGCGTTCGTCCGCGATACGGGCGATGCCTAGTTCGCGGCACAGGGCGTCGAGGTCCCGCAGGACCTGGGTCATCGCGTACGGGCGGGTGAACGTCGCGGTGCCCATCTGTACGGCGGTGGCTCCGGCCAGGACGAACTCCAGGACGTCCCGCGCGGTGCTGATGCCGCCGCATCCGACGACGGGTATCCGGACGGCCGCGGCGGCCTGCCACACCAGGCGCAGTACCATGGGCCGGACCGCGGGGCCGGACAGTCCTCCCACCCCGTTGCCAAGCACCGCGCTCCGCCCGTCCAGGTCGATGGCCATGCCGGGGAAGGTGTTGGCGACGGTCACGGCGGTCGCGCCCGCCTGCTCGGCGGCCCGCGCGATGTCACCGATCGATGTCACGTTCGGGGTCAGTTTGACGACGACGGGCAGCGGAGTGCGTGCCACGACACCGGAGACGACACGCTCCACGGTCGCCGCGTCCGTTCCGATGGCGAGCCCGCCGTGCTCAAGGTTCGGGCAGGAGACGTTCACCTCCAGTGCCTCGCAAGGGGCGTCGGCGAGATCCTCGGTGATCCGCAGGTACTCCTCCACGGCAAGACCCCCGACGCTCACCACGACGGGTACCCCGAACGACCGGTAGCGGGGCAGCACCGTGCGGATGAACTCCGCCGAGCCCGGGCTGGGGATCCCCACGCTGTTCAGCATCCCCTGCGCGCTCTCGGTGAGCCGGTGCGAGGGGTTACCGGAACGCCGTTGCGAGAAGAGGGTCTTGGTGACCACGGCGCCCAGCTCGTGTACCGGCAGGAGACCGGCGAGTTCAGGCCCGAAGCAGCCCGACGCGGGCATGACGGGGTTGGCCAGCCGCAGCGGGCCCAGCGAGACCGCGAGATCGGTTTGGAACGCGGCGTGGTCCGCGAAATGCCGGTCGCGGTCGTCGAGCACCGCGGGACTGTGGTCCTGGACCTCCGTCATGGGGCCTGCCTTCTGCGTCAGGGGGATCGAGGAGAGAATCAGGGGATCGAGGAGAAGAACGGGGTGTCAGCCGCCGAATCGCTCGGTGAGCTTGCGCTCGGCCCAGCCGATGAGGGCGTACATGACCCAGGCCATGAGACAGAGCAGCCCGAGGCAGATGATCACGAGCTTGATGTCGTCGTTGTCCTGCGCCTGCTTCTCGAGGTAGCCGAGCCCCGACTGCGCTCCGATGAACTCACCGATGACCGCCGCCGTCACCGCCTGGAGAACCCCCAGGCGCAGACCTACGGCGATGGCCGGCAAGCTGTACGGCAGGTCGATCTTGACGGCTCTGGCGACCGGTCCGATACGGAGCAGGCGGGCCAGGTCGTCGACGCCCCTGGGTACGGACCGCAGCCGGGTCACCATGTTGATCATGACGGGGTAGAACGACACCAGTGCCACGAGCGCGATCTTGGAGCCGACACCGAGCCCCAGCCAGAGCACGATCAGCGGGGCGATCGAAATCTTCGGGGTCACCTGCGCCACGATGACGAGCGGCATCAGCAGGCGTTCGACGAACGGCAGACGGGTGAAGAGGATCGCCAGGACGACCCCTGCCAACGCCCCGATCATTACACCCTGCACGACCTCCGCCAGCGTCTGCTGGATGTGCACCGTGAGCACGTCGTCCGCGGTCAACCGCAGAGCGTGCTCGGCCACCGCGGCCGGGCTCGGCAGTTTGTAGGCCGGTATACCGAAAGCCGCCGTGACCAGCCACCAGAGCGCGACACCTGCCAGCAGGGACAACGTGCCGATCACCACCGGCCGGACGGCGTCGGCCGTCCGGCCGGGGCGGGCGGAGCTGCCGGGGCGGGCGGCCGTCTCAGCCGAGGTCATCCGGCTTCACCACCAGATCACTCGCCTCGAAGGACGTGTCGAGGAGCTTGAACTGCTTCTGGGAGTCGATGGCCTGCTGCCAGCGCGCGAGGTCCGGGGAGCCCAGGCCGTTCTTCTTGGTGTTGTCCGACTGCCACAGTCTCTTGGCGAAGAGGTCCTCGACGATCGTGGTGATCTCGCTCTCCTGGCCCTTGAAGGACGAGGCGTACTTCTTCACCGACATGTCGACCGCCGCGCGCGGGTTCTTGACGGTGTACTCGATGCCGCTGTTCAGCGCCTTGTCGAACGCCTTGACCGTGTCCGGGTCGTTCTTCACCTTGTCCTCGCCGGCGATGACCACGTTGCCGAAGGAGGGAAGGTACTTGTCGCTCAGGATCTGGTTCACATCGACCCCGGCGGACTGGAGCGCGTAGTAGCGCAGGCGCGAGAAGACGATCGCGTCGACCTGCCCGTTCTTCAGCGCGTCCACGATGACGCCGGTGCCCAGAGTGCGGACCTTCACATCGGAGAGCTTCAGGCCGGCGCTCCCCAGCATCGCCTGGAGCTGGATGTAGTTCGGGCTGCCGAGGTCGGTGACGGCGACGGTCTTGCCCTTCAGGTCGGCGGGGGACTTGATGTTCGCCGAAGGCTGGGACAGCAGCGCCCCGATGCCCTGCTGGTACGTGGTGTGCACGACCTTGGTCTTGATGCCCTTGCCGTACGCGGTGACGACCGAGTCGCCGTTCGGGAAGCCGAAGTCGACGTTGCCCGACGCCACGTTCTTCACGATGTCGGAGCCCTGGGCGTAGGTGAATTCGACGTCCAGGCCCGCGTCGGCGAAGTACCCCTGCTCCTTGGCCGCGTACAGCGGGGCGTAGTACGGCACCGCGGCGCCGTCGATCTGGATGGTGACCTTCTTGGTGCCGTCGGACGACGTCTTCGCCGACTCGGAAGAGCCAGGGCTACAGGCGGCGAGGAGAGCGGCGGCGGCCACGGCGGCGGGGATGCCGACGAGCTTCAGGGGCCTTCTGTTCATGATCTTTCCTTAGGGCTAAGTGGGAGTGAAACTCAGCGGCGTCCGCGCAGGAGCCTGCGCTCGGCCAGGGAGACGAGGCCGAAACCGAGGAGCCCGACCGCTACCGTGACGAGGACCGCGGCGATCAACAGGGGGGTGTCACTGGATGTGTTGCCGAGCACCATGAGGTATCCCAGGCCGCGTTCGGAGGCGAGGTATTCCGCCAGGAACGCGCCGGTCATGGCGTCGATGACGGCGATCTTGGCGCCGGCCAGCAGCGCGGGCACGGCCGCGGGGAGCTGGATCATCCGCAGGTACTGCCATCGAGACAGATGCAGCAGCCGCCCCAGTGTGCTGATGTCGGCGGGAACGTCCTTCAGCCCGAGCATCGTGGCCATGGCCATCGGGAAGAAGACCAGCAGCAGGATGAGCGCGTACTGCGAGGTCAGGCTGAGGCCGAACCACAGCACCAGCAGTGGTGCGACGGCGATCTTGGGAGCCGCCTGGAGCAGCACCATGTAGGGGGCGAGGATCTCCCGGACGGTGCGGGAGGCCCACAGGACCCAGCCCAGGGCGATGCCGATCAGTGACCCGCCGACGAAACCCAGGACGATGTTGCGCAGGGTGTACGTGAGGTTGGGCCAGAGCGTGCCGTCCTGTACCAGCTTCAGCCCCGCGTCCAGCACGTCACCGGGAGCGGGCAGCAGATAGGGCGGTACGTCGGCCAGCGTGACGTAGGCGCTCCAGGCAGCCAGCACGGCTGCCACGTAGGCGAGCGGCGTCAGTACGCGTACGACCCTGCGGGAGATGCCGCCGTCACCGGGGCCGGACGCGGCGGAACCCTTCACGTCCCGGTCGGCGCCCCGGCGGCGGGTGAGGGTTTCCATGCTCACACCAGCTCCTGACGGAGCATGCCGGAGAACTTCGCGAATTCGGGCAACTGCCTGGTCTCCGGGGTGCGTTCACGGCTCAGGGGAACGGTGTGGATGGCCTTGATACGGCCCGGCCGTGCCGACATCACAGCCACGCGGTCGGCGAGGTAGGTGGCCTCCTCAACGCTGTGGGTGACCAGGACGATGGTCTTGTGGGTCGTTTCCCAGATGCGCAACAGGTCGTCGTGAAGCCGGTCCCTGGTGATCGCGTCCAGCGCCCCGAAGGGCTCGTCCATGAGCAGGATCCGGGGGTTGTAGGCCAACGCCCGGGCGATGGCGGTGCGCTGGCGCATGCCGCCGGACAGTTCCTTGGGGAACGAGTCGGCGAAGTCGGTGAGACCGACCAGGTCGAGCAGGGTCGTCACCTGTTCGCGCCCCTGCTCCGAGGTGTCGCGCTGCGCCTCCAGCCCCAGGGAGACATTGCGCCGCACCGTGCGCCACGGAAGCAGCGCCGGCTCCTGGAAGACGAAGCCGATGTCCTTGCCCGGGCGCGGAGGGACGCTCCAGCTCAGGTCTCCTTCGAAGTCCGTGTCCAGGCCGGCCATCATTCTCAGCAGCGTCGACTTGCCACACCCCGAGGGGCCGATGAGCGCGACGATCTCGCCCTCGCCCACGTCCAGGTCGACGTCCTCCAGAGCCACCACCTTCGAGCGCTTGGCGGCGGTGTAGGTCTTGTGGACGCCTCGCACCGACAGGAGGGGGTTCATGCGGACCCCGCCCCCGGAGTCGCGCGGCCCGAAACGCCCGGGACGCGGTGACACCTGTCATCGGCCTGTGTGGGGTGGTGTGGCATGAAGATCTCCTCAATAGTCACGGCGGCTCGGTGTCCGTACGGAGCCCAGCGGGATCGTTCCGGGCGCCGGCACACCACCGCCTCGCAGCTTCCGTATCTGGAAAAGGCGTTTCCACTGCGCTGGTCAGAGGTTGGGCTGTTTTTCGGCCACAGTCAAGACCTAGATCTGGCCCGCAATTCGGGGTATACCGTGATGCGGGTACGATTTTCCGCAGCACGGGGGCCTGCGTGACCACAGCCCGGGCGCCAAAAAGTTACGCCCCCGTCACGCATTATTTCCACCTGTGGAACCCAAGAGCTCATACGGAGGTTGTCGCCGATGGCGAGAAGCGCGCAGGATCCATGGCACAGGGGGGCACCGCCCCATCTCCCGGCCGGCGCCGCCGACGAAGCACTCCCACCGGTCTGTCTGCTCCCGGGAGACCCCGCCCGGGTCGACCTGGCCTCCGAGGTGCTCGACGACTTCCATGTCCTCGGCCAGAACCGGGAGTTCAGGATCGGTACCGGCCGTGCACCCGGCGGCCGGCGGATCGCGGTCTGCTCGACCGGCATCGGAGGCCCTTCCACCGAGATCGCCGTCGTCGAACTCGCCCGGCTCGGAGTGAAGACCGTGCTTCGTACCGGCGGCATGGGCTCCCTGACCGACCGCATACCGCCGGGCACCGTCTGCTCGGCCACCCGGGCGTTGCCGGGTAGCGGCGCCGCCTCGTACTACCCCGCCGACCCGGCCGGCCCAGCGGCCCATCCGGCCGTCCTGACCGCCCTGCGGCGTGCGGCACGCGACTTGGACGTACCACTCACCGAGATCTCCGTCGCCACGGTCGATTCGTACTACCTCGGTCAGGGACGACCGCTGTCCGGACACGAGGAACGTGCCGCCGCGAGGATGGACGTCCTGCGCGGACTGGGAGCCGACGGGCTGGAGATGGAGACCGAGACGGTGCTGGCGGTGGCCGGGGCCCTCGGCTTGCGAGCGGGCGCCGTTCTGGTCGCGCACGCCAACCGTGCCACCGACGGCTGGCTGGAGGACTACCGTCCCGTCCAACTCGCCATGCTGCGGGTGGCGATAAGCGCCGCGGCGCTACTCTCGGACGACAACGATCCGCAGGCGGACACCGCGGTCACGTCCTGAACAGCGCCCGGTAGCCGCACATCAGTACCGGAGCCACGTACGAGCGGGCGTGACGACGGTGCCAGGACGACGCCCCTCTGTCCCCGCCCGGTAGTCCTTTGGCCCCAACGAACGGACAGACCGCTGAGTACCGACAGTTACACCAGAACGCTGCGCATCCTGCGGGTCATCGCGACCCACTTGCGCGGTATCTCGTTGCAACAGTTGCACGAGGTTCTGGGCATCCCGATAGGCAGCCTGCACCGGGTGATGGCCGCGCTCGTCGAAGAACGCTACGTGACCCGCTCCCCCAGCAACCGCCGCTACTTCCTCGGACCGGCCTTCACCGAGCTGTCCACGATGGCCATCGCCTCCCAGGGCACGGCGGTCAGCCCGCCGCGCCCCATGGAAGACGCCGCCAGGGAGAGCGGCGAGACCGTGTTCCTCACCGAACTGACCGGCACCCGTCTGCTCTGCGTGGCTCTGGTCGAGGGCGTGCACCCGCTCCGTCTGTTCGTCCGGGTGGGCCAGGACATGCCACCGCACGCGGCAGCCTCGGCGCGCAGCATCCTCGCGTACCAGACACCCGAGACCGTCGCCATGGTGTTGCGCGCACAGGAGTTGACGGCCTACACCCCGGACACCCCGCACACGGAGGAGCGTGTGACCGCCCATCTCGTCCAGGTGCGGATGCAGGGTTTTGACGTGTGCGAGAACGAACTGGACGACGACGTCTGGGCAGTGTCCGCGCCGGTTTTCGGGTCCACCGGCCAGACCACGTCCAGCATCACCCTCGCCGCCGCGGGCCAGCGAATGCGCGACCCACTGGCCCGCACCCGCGCCACCGAAACGGCCCTGCGGGCCGCCCGCGCACTCTCGATGGAACAGGGTTACGCGGGCACCGCCTCCCCCGCCCGCTTCCGCCCCTCACCCGAACCGGCCGGGTAGGTCCGACAACCACCGCCGGCCACGGACACACGCGAAGTCGAGGTTTTCGCCGACCTCCCGGACGACGCAGCGAGCAAGTCCCGGGCCCAACCTCCCGTTCGACCGGCGGACGCCGACAGCGCTGCCACGTGGGTCACGAACTCCGGGATCGAGTACCTGTCCCACTCGTGAGGAGCACCTTGTTCGACAACGCCCAGCCAGCGACGAGCACATACAGCTGACGCCGAGCTGAGAACTTGAACTCTTCCGCCCCCATGGACAATCCGAAGACGCGATACGCACGACGATCGCCAAGAGACTCGCTCCTCGGGGCGGATTCGCGGAGAGCCTGGATACAGGGATGCGATCCTTCGCGCGAGCACACCACTCCGTGGCCTTGAACGCGACGTCCCTCCTCGCACCCGGCCCAGGCCACCCGAGCCGTCTTCGTGTCCGTCCGTTCACAGGCCAGCCCCGTCCCAGCCCTTCAGTGCGGTACGCCAAGGTCAGAAGCGGTCAGTCCAACCGGAGCCAGCACAGCTCATAGACCCAAGTAACACCTGTTCAGAGCCCTGTGGTGCTCCAAAGCGCCGTGGATTCCCAAGCTCAGAGCGCGAGTTCGATTCTCGTCACCCGCTCTTCCACGAACCCCCAGGTCATCGACCTGGGGGTTCGTCGTTGTCTCGACCTCTCAGCGCCTTGCACCACCTGCCCCCTTCTCGCGCCCCTCGCGCCCTCTCCCGGGCCGCTCGCACCATCCGGTCCAGTCCACCCGCCACCTCCTTCTGCCGGTCGTGGTCGAAGGGCATCAGGACCGCCTTGCCCGTCGGCTGGCCGACGCACACCATCGTGTCCCTGAAGCTGGCCCTGACCGCGGCCCTCCTCGGCGTGCTGCCCCGCCGCTGACCTGCGCCGCGCTCACCTGCGCCGCCGTTGACCTGCGCCGCGCTCACCTGCGCCGCCGTTGACCTGCCCCGCACCGCCTGCGCACGCGGCTACGCACGCAGCGCGATCACCGTCGTGCCCGAGCCGACCGGGCCGGCCCGCAGCACCGTGCCGGTCAGGTCGTCGAACGACGTCATCTTGACGACTCCGTGCGCGTCCGAGGCCGACATGGCCACCCGGTACGCCCCCGGGTCGGCGTCGCCGATCTCCAGTTCCACCACCGCCCGGGAGTTGGGCGGCACGGTCACCCTGAGGGAGTGCGTGCCCTTGGAACGGCGCAGGGAGACCGAGACGGGGCCGCGCACGGACGGGACCGTTCCGTCGACCCGGGTCAGCCTCCCGGTCCTGGGCCGGACACGGAACCCGGCCGCGCCCGGTTCCGTGATCTGGACGCCCAGTACGTGCCGGGCCACGACATTGGCGGGGGCGGAGGCCCAGGCGTGGGAAAAGGTCATGTTCGGCTTCAGGGACGGGTCCCATGCCTCCGCGACAATGGTGGCCCTCAGGTCGTCGATCATGTGCAGCCATGAGTTGGTGGCCCTGGAGGTGAGCAACGCGAGCGCGGCGTCGGCGCGGCCGAGCCGGAACAACGCGTCGAGCAGGAACTGCGCTCCGTACACGCTCATCCTCATACCGCCCGCGGCGAGAGTGTCGCCCATCCTGGTCAGCACCTCGCCGTCGAGAGCGGCGTCGACACCGAGCGCGACCGGGAAGGCGGTGGCGTGCTGGGCACTGTGGGTGGTGCCCGCACCATCGCGGAACCGGCCCGCCGAGGTGTCGAGCAGCGTGTCGCGCATGGCGGCGGCGAGGGTGTCGGCCCGTTCCCGCATCAACGCTTCCTCATCGCTCTCGCCGAGGGCGTCGGCGCACTTGGCGAGAGCGTCGAAGGCCGCGTACTGGAAGGCGTTGACGACGGTGTTGACATTGGTGAAGACGTAGCCGTCGCGGTTTGTGGCGGGCCAGTCGACCAAGTCACCCAGATCCTGGCTGGAGTTGCCGGGCGACTTGTGAACCAGACCGTCGGAACCCAGATACGAGGTGAGGTTCTTGGCCGCGAGCAGGGCGTAGTCCTTGGCGAGTTGCCGGTCGTCGCCGGTGGCGAGATAGTCCTCCCAGGCGGAGATCGCGCACATCAGCCGGTACTCGGTGGGCCAAGTGCCCTTGCGGACCAGGTAGTCGTTGGACCACCGGGCGAGCGCGTACGAGCGCTGTACGCCGTACTCGGAGAGCTGGTTGATCAGCGCGTCGCCCTCGTAGGGGCCACGCTCGCGGGTCGGGGTGTCCTGGTAGAGGTCGCCGCGGGTCGCCTCGATGGAGTAGCGGCACAGGTCCCAGACCCGGTCCAGATCGGGGTCCGAGCTGCTGAAGCGGGCGTCGGATTCGTCCCAGTCGAGCTTCCAGGCGCGGCCCTTGACTGTCGCCCGGGACAGGTCGACGGAGGTGCGCAGCTCGGCCCAGCGGAAGCCGCGGTAACCCCAGTGCTCGAAGCGCTGGGGACCGTCGCGCAGGGTCCACACCTCGCGGTAGAGGTTGGTGGCCCGCAACTGATGCTTCACGGTGCCGTCGGCGTTGAGCTCCTCGCCGAGGCGTACCTCCACGGTGTCACCCGCGGTCCCGGTGACCTCCAGGGCCAGCCCGCCGGCGATCTCCCGGCCGAGGTCGACCAGCCAGCGTCCGTCAGCCACTTCGGTCACCGAGGCCGGGGTGACGTCGTGCAGCCGTACGGGCTCGATGAGCGCCGGGACCAGGCCGTCGATGGCGGAACGGGAGGCGGGGGTGAGCCAGTCGGCGTCGTCGAAGCCGGGCTCGGTCCAGCCGACGGGCTCGTTGCGCAGATCCCAGTACTCCTGCGGTGCGGTGAAGAAGCCGCTGCCCGCGCTGCCCCCGGCCGGGAGCAGACCGTCCTCGCCGCGGGCTCTCCAGTCGCCGCCCGAGCCGATGGTGGCCCGGCTGCCGTCGGTGTAGGTGATCTCCAGTTGGGCCAGGAACTTCTGCTCCGAGGGGGTGTGACACAGCGCGGCCAGAGCGTTGGCCCGGCCGGCGCGCAGGGTGTCGGTGATGTCGAAGGACTGGTACGCGACCCCGGAGCCGGAGCGTACGGAGGCGTAGCCGACCAGGCTGCCGTTGCTCCACACTTTGGCCACGTACTGCCTGGCCGGGCCGGCGGAGGTGGCGGCGACGTGCAGCACAGCGGCGGCGACCCTCTTGCCGTACGCCAGGCCGTACTCGTGCCGCAGCAGCGCCCAGGTGTTGTCGCCGCCGTAGGAGGAGAGCGAGGAGGCGCCGGTGGGGAAGGTGAGGACGCCGTTCGCGACGGTGCCCCCGGAGAACGTGCCTTTGTGGGAGGCGAAGTCGTCCTGGAGCCGCACGGTGCCGTCGGCCGCGGTGAAGCGGACGCTGTCGTACACCTGCGACTCGGTGCGGCCGTTGCGCAAGCCGATGTTGCCCGCCGGGTAGCGGGTGTGGGTGGTGGTGTCGACGACGGTGCCGTTGACGCTGGTGGTGAAGGTGGAGCCGGTCATGGTGACGGAGAGGTCCAGCCACTCACCGGTCGCGACCGGGAAGGGCAGAGTCACCTCGCCGAGGACGCTGTACGTACCGTTCACGCACACGTGCTTGCGCAGGACTCCGGCGATACCGTCGGCGCGCAGTTGCCACATGTAGTTGTTGGCGGTGTCGGTGGCCCGGAACCACAGACCGGCGGCCACCGCGGTGATCTTCAGGCGAGCGGCGAAGGTGCCGTCCGTCAGGGTGGGCCCGGCCGGGGCCCAGATGGGCTCGGCCCGCCACTCGTCCTCCACCGCGGTCGCCATCAGCACGGGCTCCGACCACGACGACGACCGCTTGTCCGCCCAGTTGCGGACCCGCCACCAGTAGGCGGTACGCGGTTTGAGCGCCGGGCCGCCATAGGCCACGGCGGTGGACTCGGCGGCGGCCACCCTGCCGCTGCTCCAGACCAGTCGGCGGTTCTTGAACCCGGCCGGGGTGGTGGCGACCTCCAGCTGGTAGGCACGCTGGCGGGTGCCGGGGCCGAGGTCGGGGACCTGCCAGCTGAACCGGGGCCGCTGTCCGGCGGTGGTGCCCAGGCCCTGGGGCAGCAGGTCGGTCAGCAGTCCGGTGGGCGCGGCTGGCGCGCCCTTGCCCTTGCCGTCGCCCTTGCCCTGCGCGGCGGCGGACGCCCGGGGTCCGGTGAACACGACAGAGGCGGACGCGGCGGCGCCCAGTCGCAGGGCGGTTCTGCGCGTCGGGGGTCTGGACATGGGCAGCCTCCGCGGATGAAAGGTTTCATTCGGGCCCTCGGAGGCTAGGCGCTGTCCAGAAAACGGGTCAACACATTGGACGAAAGAAATGACCGAGGTAGAAGTGAAACGATATACATCGGCCGAGAGGAGCTCTCACTGCTCATCGACACCGCGCTCGCCTTCAACGGCACGTGGCGCGACAACCGCGTCGAGAACCGACCCTCGAAGGGCCAAGGCGTGCTGTTGTAGGTCCAGGGCGTGCTGTTGTCCCGCATGCGAGGGATGATCGGACCATGAGTGGCGATGATCCTCTGGTGTTCGGTGCGGAGCGGGGCTGAGGGGCGGTGAATGAGGGATCTCTCCTCAGACGGTACGAAGCACTCCTGGGCGCCGTACCGCAGTCGGTCTGGGTGATGTCGGCCGACGGGGTCGTCACTCTGTTGATGGGCAGCGGGATGCCGGAGAGGCTGTGGCACCCCGACGGTGAGAGCTCATGGATGGACGCGGTGCATCCGAAGGACCGGGACTGGTTCCAGCGGGCGTGGCGCAAGGCCACTCAGCAGCGGTCCTCACTCGACACGATCGTACGAGTACGGCTGGAGAACGCCCCCGACCGTTTCCGCCACATCAAGATCATCGCCGCACCCGTCGAGGACCGGAGCGGGGAAGTGGAGTGGGTCGGTACCGCCACCGATGCCGAGGACGACTGGCGCTCCCGCATGCGGGAGAAGCTGCTGGCTCGTATGGCACCGGTACCGGCCGCGCACAACCTGTCCGAGGCTTTTCTGACCACCGCGGCAGCCGTCGTGCCCGAACTCGCCGACGCCGTCGCTGTCTTCCACGTACAGGGCGACACCCAACCCGCTTTCCGGACTTCCGACGGCGTACCGGCCGCGGCGTCCGCAGAGCGGGTGGGGCTCGCCCCCGGACTGCCTCCCATCCATCCGCTGGACGCGGACTTCCTGCTGGGGCCGGCCGCTCAGGAGGCCATCGAGAGCCAGGAGGCGGGGCTGCTGACCTTCCCGCCCGGAGAGCCGCCCGAGGACAGTCTTTCCAAGGTCACCGTCCGTTGGCTGCGGGAGGCCGACGCGACGAGCGTGGCCCTGCTGCCCGTCGTGGTGGACGGCCGGACTGTCGCGCTGGCGACCACGGCGACCTGCCGGGGCAACCCGCCCTCGGACGAGGCCGACCTCTCCCTGCTGCAGGACGTCTTTCAGCAGATGAGCGAGCCCCTGCGCCGGACAATGGAACTGCAGAGCATCCGCGACATGGCCCTCGTACTGCAGCAGTCCTTCCTGGCCGTCCCGCCGTCCGTCGAAGGTCTCGTCATCACGGCGCTCTACCATCCGGCCGACTCGGCCGCCGAGGTCGGCGGGGACTGGTACGACGCCGTCAGACTCTCGGCCGACTCGCTCGCCCTGTCCATCGGCGACATCGCGGGTCACGACCTGGACGCGGCCACCGCGATGGGGCGCGTCAACAGCATTCTGAGGGGACTCGCCTACGACAGCGGCCCGGCCGCCAGCCCGGCGGCCACCTTGAGCCGGCTCGACCGCATCGTGCAGGCGCTCGACAGCCCGTCGATGGTCACGGCGGTGCACGCGGTCCTGCACCGGCAGGAGGACGATGCCTGGCACATCGCCCTGTCCAACGCCGGCCACCCGCCACCCCTGCTGATCCCGGCCGGCGCGCCGTCGCGGTACCTGCACGACCTCACGGCCTCGGACCCACCACTGTGCGTCGGTGAGGCTCTCCCCCGTACCGACCTCCACGCGGTCATCCGGGAGGGCGACACCTTGGTGCTCTACACCGACGGACTCGTGGAGGTGCCGGGTACGGACATCGGTGACGGTCTCCAGCGCCTGCGTGAGCACACCGACGCGCTGGTCCAAAAGGGGGTGCCCCAGCTGACCCTGATCCGGGGGCTCCTGCCGCCTGTCCAGAACCGCCGGGACGACATCGCCGTGATCGCCCTGCAAGTCCGGAGGGAGGGGTGATGCCCAGTCCCCGGTCCCGCCCCCGCCCTCGGCCCGCTGAGGGCCGGCTTGGCCGGCCTGGCCGGCCTGCCGGACGCGTCCTCATTCCGCTGTTTCGCTTGCACCCCGAACACCACGTTTATACCGTTGGTGAGCCGTCCTTGACCGAAAGAGGCGCCGCATGAATGCTCCGCACGAACGACAGAGCGGACTTGCCACCTCGCGCGCCCACTCCGCCCGGGTGTACGACTACATTCTGGGCGGCAATGATCACTATCCCGCCGATGTCGAGGCGGGCGACGCCATGTGCCGGCACTGGCCCGCGTTGCCCGTCCACATGATGGAGAACCGCCGGTTCATGCATCGCGCGGGCCGCTTCCTGGCCGAGGAGCGGGGCATCCGCCAGTTCCTCGACGTCGGGACCGGTCTGCCGACCTCACCCAACCTGCATGAGGTCGTGCAGGAGGTGGCGCCGGAATCACGCGTGGTCTACGTCGACAACGACCCCATCGTCCTCGCCCACGCCCGCGCCCTGCTCCAGAGCTCGGCCGAAGGGGCCACCGCGTATGTGGACGCCGACATGCACCACCCCGACACCATCCTGGACAGCCCCGAGTTCCGTGACCTCATCGATCTGGACCGGCCCGTCGGCCTGATGGTGATCGGCATCCTGCACTTCATCCTGCCTCCGGACGACCGGCGCCTGGTCAAGCGGCTCCTGGAACCGCTGCCGTCCGGCAGCTATCTGGCAATGACCATCGGCACCGCCGACTTCGCGCCCGAGGAAGTCAACCGGGTGGCGGAGGAGTACCGGCAGCAGAACATGCCCATGGTGCTACGTGATCTCCCCACCGCCACCTCGTTCTTCGAGGACCTGGAACTACAGGAGCCAGGAGTCACCCAGGTGCACACCTGGCGCCCCGGCCCTGAACAGGCCGGCATCGACGGCCGCGACATCGCCATGTACGGGGCGGTTGCCCGAAAGCCCTGAAGCGACTCTGAAGCACCCCTGAAGCGACCTGCGCCGGGGTGATGCCTCGTGCGCGGGGCGGGTTCGCCTGGGGTTCGCCTGGCTGGTCCCGCGAAGGAGTGGCCGAGCCACGTGTAGTAACAGCGGCGCCGCGCCGGGAACAGCCGGTCCGGCCAGCGCCGTTGCATCCGAGAGACCGACGCCGCCGGGCGGGGCGGGGAACACGGAGACCCATGAGGTCGTCAGCCCCTGCCAGGATCCAGGCCGTCGGGATCGCGGTACGCCCGGCGCGTACTCGGACCACGACGTATTTCTACCGAAGGACTGTCCCATGACTGACCGGCCCCTGACGCTCATGGCAGTACACGCCCACCCCGACGACGAGGCCACCGGAACCGGAGGGATCCTCGCGCGGTACGCGGCGGAAGGCATCCGCACCGTTCTCGTGACGTGTACCGACGGCGGTTGCGGTGACGGGCCGGGGGGTGTCAAGCCGGGCGACCCCGGTCACGATCCGGCGGCCGTCGCCTCGCTGCGCCGGCGAGAACTTGAGGCGAGCTGTGACGTCCTGAAGATCAGCGATCTGGAGATGCTGGACTACGCCGACTCCGGAATGGCGGGCTGGCCGAGCAACGACGCCCCGGGATCCTTCTGGCAGACCCCCGTGGAGGAAGGCGCCGCCCGGCTCGCGGAACTCATGCGGCACTACCGGCCCGATGTGGTCGTCACCTACGACGAGAACGGCTTCTACGGTCACCCCGACCACATCCAGGCCCACCGCATCACGATGGCGGCGCTGGAGATGTCCGCGCTGACACCGAAGGTGTACTGGACGACGATGCCCCGCTCGCTGATGCGGCGGTTCGGTGAGACCATGCGCGAGTTTCAGGAGGACGTGCCGGAGTCGGAGCCGGATCCCGCGGAGGCCGCCGAGGCCGCCGCGATGGCCGAGATCGGCCTCCCCGACGACGAGATCACCACGTGGGTGGACACCACCCCGTTCAGCGGTCAGAAGTACGACGCGCTGGCCGCGCACGCCAGTCAGGGCGAGAACATCTTCTTCCTCAAGATGGGCAAGGAGAAGTTCGGCGAGTTGATGGGCATGGAGACCTTCGTACGTGTCAAGGACGCCACCGGCGCGACCGTACCCGAGAACGATCTCTTCGCCGGACTGCGCTGATCCCTCCGTCCGGCCGGCCGGGGCTCGGGAAAGCTCATCGGCCTCAACGGACCTGCCCTCCTCGTCCCACTCCGCGGAGCCGCCGCATCCAGGTGGACCAAGTCAGATCTTTCGGGGTTCGGCGGTCTGCGGATGTCGAGAACGTGCCACCGGCTCCGTCCCAGGGACATCAGCGGCCACGACCGGCCGCACGAGGAAGAAGGAGAAACCAGCATGGCGATTCAGCGGATGGACAACGTCGGCATCGTCGTCGAGGACATGGATGCCGCCATCGCGTTCTTCGTGGAACTCGGTATGGAGCTGGAGGGCAGGGCGGAGGTCAAGGGCCTCGTCGCCGATCAGTGCACGGGACTCGACGGCGTCCACTGTGACATCGCGATGGTCCGGACCCCGGACGGTCACAGCCGGCTTGAGCTGGCGAAGTACCGCAGCCCCGCGGCGATCGGCGCCGGGCCGCGCAACCGGCCGCACAACATTCTGGGCACGCACCGCGTCATGTTCGCCGTCGACGACATCGAGGACACGGTTGCCCGCCTGCGCCCGCACGGCGCCGAACTCGTCGGCGAGATGGCCCGGTTCGAGGACAGCTATCTGCTCTGCTACGTACGCGGCCCGGAGGGCATCATCGTCGGACTGGCCGAGCAACTGAGCTGAGAAGGAGAAACCGAACCACGCGGCCGAACGAGATCATCGTCAGCCTTCGCCTGGAACGCTATTTCATGCCGCGCAGTTCCTGGAGTTCGCCGCCCACCTTCGTGCGGAGCGTCTTGAGCAGTTGGGGCTTGGCGCCGATTGCCCATCTCGGGCCGACGAGGTAGGTACCGCCGTACATGCTCGCCGTATCGAGCCAGGTCAGCTTGAGTTTCTCGGTCGGGAAGGTCGTCACGATCCAGTTGCCCTCCGGAGTGACGCAGACCGCCTCGCGGAGTTCTTCGGCCTCGGTACGCATCTCAGCCGCACAGCCGGTCATGGACGCGATCTTCTCGATGCTCGCGGGCGCGGCCGAAGGGACGGGCGGGGCAGTCGATTTCGGGGCTGTGCTCGCCTTGCCGGAGGGATCGGCCGAGCAGCCCATGACCAGGGATGCCAGGAGGAGGGGCACGGCGAGCGCACTCGTGGTGCGTGCGGGATCGGCGCGAGGTGCGGTCACCGGTGTTGCCTTCCTGCCGGGTCGGGTGTGCCGGGAGGTACGTACCGGTCGGGCACGCCGTTCACCTGTCTCCGCGCCGTCGGGGTTCAAGACCGTTGAGACCCGGAGGACTTGGAGCCAGCCACTAAGATGATTAGTATCAGCGGTCAAGTCCTCGCAAAGCGATTCGCCCACCCGGGGTGACGGCGGAGGAAGAAGGAGCTCGCCTCAGTGGCGTCCCATCGTCGTCCTAAGCAGCCGAACCCCGCGTACACGGGCATGCTCACAGCGACCGCCGCAGCTGCCGTGGCGCTGTCGACCCAGTCCGCGTCCGCCGACCCGCTTCCCGACCCGAACAAGAAGGGTGTCCAGGCGCAGATCGATCGCCTGTACGAGGAAGCGACCCAGGCCACGGAGAAGTACAGCGGGGCGAAGGAGAAGGCCGACAAGCTCGAAAAGCGGGTCGACAGTCTCCAGGACTCGGCGGCCCGCCGCCAGGACGGTCTCAACGAACTCCGCAACCGTCTCGGCTCGGTGGCCACCGCCCAGTACCGCAGCGGCGGGCTGGACCCGTCGGTGCAGTTGCTGCTTTCCACCGACCCGGACAGCTATCTGGACAAGGCGTCCGACCTGGACCGGCTGAGCGACCGGCAGGCGGAGACGCTCAAGCAGTACCAGTCCCGGCAGCGCACCTCGCAGCAGCTGCGGGCGCGGGCCGGCGAACAGCTGAAGGCGCTTCAGGACACGCGTAAGGAGCTGGGGAACAAGAAGAAGGAGATCCAGGGCAAGCTGGCGAAGGCGCAGACCCTCCTCAACTCGCTGACGGCCGAGGAGCGCGCGGAGCGGGCGGCCGAGGAGGACCGGGTGAACCGCGACAGCGACCGCGTCGACCTCGGCGACGAGGCCAGTGCGTCACAGCGCGGCGCGGCGGCCTTCGCCGCGGCGAAGAGCCGGGTCGGCATGCCGTACGTATGGGGAGCGGCCGGCCCGAACTCCTTCGACTGCTCCGGTCTGACGTCCTGGGCGTTCCAGCAGGGCGGTGTCGCCATACCCCGTACGTCCCAGGACCAGGCCAACGTGGGCACCCGGATCAACTCACTGAGCGCGCTCAAGCCGGGCGACCTGATCATCATGCGCACCGACCTGAGCCATGTCGGTTTCTACGCCGGGAACGGCCAGATCCTGCACTCACCGAAGCCGGGCGCGCAGGTTCGCTACGAGTCGATCGCCCGCAGCGGCATGCCGTTCATGTGGGGCGTGCGCCTCTAGGACAGGCCGGGAGGGCACGCGAGCAGCACGGGCAATAGGGGCATCAGCACAGCCGCGGTGGATACGACGGCCCGGAACGCCGGATGCGTACGCCGGGCAGGCGTCAGGATCCGGCGCAGCCGTATGTGCACGGTGCGTCCCCCTGCGGACAGCGCGCCCTTCGGGACCGTCTCGGCCGACGCCATCTCGAACATGGCGCTGATCAGTGTCCGCTGGGAGTGGACGTGCAGGGCGCCGTCGTCGGCGGCCATCTCCAGCAGGAGCGGGATCTGCTCCCCTGTCTGCCGGGCCAGCGGCACTCCCTTGAACACGACGGCGAAGGACCGCGCCGCCGCGAGCAGGAGATGGTGGCGGCCGGCGATGTGGACGCGCTCGTGCTCCACGACCGCGGCGATCTCGGCGTCGGACAGCAGCTCCACGGCGCCGCTGCTCACGACGATCCTGGAACGGCGGCCCGGCAGGCAGTAGGCGGCGGGGGTCGCGTGCTCAAGGACCGTGGCGCGCAGCCTCGCCGACGGTCGGCCCACCTTGTCCAGGACCTCGCGGTGCCGGGAGCGGGCCATGCGGGCTCGCAGTACGAGGTACGTGAAGGTGACCACGAGGGCTGTCGGTACGGCCGCCGCGACACCGATGCCCAGGAACCGCACCGCGCCGGCGCCGGGCGGGCCGACGCCCAGTGCCACGCCGCACGAGTAGAGGATTCCGTGCAGATGGGCGCCCGGCGTCGCGAGATGGAGTGCGGCGAGGGCGACACACACGGAGAAGGACGCGGCGAGCGCGAACCACACAGCGGCGGCCAGCACCGGTGCCCGGTGCGGCCACGCGCTGCGCAGCATCACGCGCGGCGCGAGCACGCCGACGGCGGCGGCGTAACCGAGCAGTGCGGGGGCGGCGTTCACGGCTCGACGTCGTGGTCGGCGGCACGGTCGGTGCTGCGGTCCGAGGCGCCGTCGATGTCGCGGTCGGCGTCGCGCAACGCCTCACGCAGCGCGGCCACTTCGTCGTCCGACATGCGTTCCACGAAGTGCGCCAACGCGACCCGCCGGTCCTCGCTCGCTCCGAGTGCGTCCTCCATGAGGGCCGCCGCGTACGCCTCACGGCTGCGCACAGGTGTGTAGAGCCACGCCTGGCCCTGCTTCTGTCTTGTCAGCCACCCTTTGCCGTGGAGGATCGACGCCACCGTCATGACAGTCGTGTACGCCGCCGGCCGCCGCGTGTTGATGTCGTCGACCACCTCACGGACGGTGGCGGGTCTCCCCCACTTCCACAGGCAGTCCATGATCTCGGCTTCCAGGTTCCCCAGCCACCGCACTTCCGGAGTCCCCTCCACCGTCAACCGGCTCTTCGCCCACCTCACCATCGTAGACGCGTCCGAACACCCTCCGGGCCGGCCATGTCCCGCGCGTTCACCGGGCGAGCCGAGCCTCGATGAGGTCCCTGAACTCGTCCTCAACGAGGCTGGGTTTCAAACAGCTTGCTGTACATCTGCTGGAACTTCCCCTGCCGCGCGGCGGCTTCTCCGGGGCGGGCGGCGGGCGCCGCGGGGCGGAGCGGGTCAGTCGTGGAGCCCCGCCTCCCGCGCCAGCACCGCCGCCTGGACGCGGTTGGTGCAGTCGGTGCGGGTGAGGATGCTGCTGATGTGGGCCTTGACCGTGCCGGAGCTCAGGTGGAGCTGTGCCGCGATGCCGGCGTTGGAGAGGCCGGTGCCCAGCAGCCGGAGGACGTCCCGTTCGGTCGGCGTCAGGTCCGCGATCCGACGGGACGCGGCGTCGCTGCTGTGGCCCGACCGGGTCCGGAAGTCGATGAGTTGGCGGGTGACCTGCGGGGCGAGGACGGGTTCTCCGGCGGCGGCGCGGCGTACGGCGTCGATGAGGTCGCGGGGGCCGGTGTCCTTGAGGAGGTAGCCGTGCGCTCCGGCGCGCAGGGCGCGGGTGACGCTCGGTTCCTCGCCGAAGGCCGTCAGCATCACCACCCGGGTGCGGGGCGAGTGGCGGGCGATCTCGGCGGCGCCAGTGATGCCGTCGCCCGGCATACGGATGTCGAGGAGTGCGACATCGACGAGGTGCGCGCGGCAGGCCTCGACGGCTTCACGGGCGTCCTGGGCCTCGGCCACGATACGGATCTCGTCGTCGTTCTCCAGGATCAGCCGGATCCCGGCGCGCATCAGCGCCTCGTCGTCGGCGATCAGCACTCGGATCATCGGTTCAGTGTAGAACCGCCATGATCAATAGGAGGAGGGTGCCGCCGACCGTCGGAAGCAACACCAGCATCGCCGCGCAGCCCCCGCCCAGGAGGCGGGGCCAGGTGAGGACTTCCGTGGACAGCGGGGGCTGGGAGCCCGCCCCGCCGGACACGGGCCCGGACGAAGCGGCGTACACGGGCGAGGGCGCGTACACAGGCGACGGCGCGTACACCGGCTTCGGCACGGCGGGCCGGGCGGGTATCCGGGCGGAGAGAGCGAAGCCGCCCTCCGGAGACGGCCCGGCGCTCAGCGTGCCACCGAGCAGGCCGATCCTTTCCCGAAGGCCGACGAGTCCGCTGCGGTTCCCGTCCCCGGGCGAACGGGGCACCGGCGGGGCGTCGTTGACGACGGAGACCACCACCAGGTCCCCCTCGTCGTGGTACGTCACGCGGACAGGCGCGCCGGACGCGTGCTTCAGCGCGTTGGCGAGTCCTTCGCGGGTCACACGGTGTACGGCCTGCCGGGTGCGGGCGTCCGCGTCCGCAACTCCCGTCGCGTTCCAGTGCAGTTCGGCGTCGGCTCCCGCGTTCCGGGAGTCCGCGACGAGGGCCGCGAGATCCTCGCGGGTCCCCCGCTCGCCGGTCTCCTCGTAGGACTGGTGACGCAGGACGCCGAGGATCCCGCGCAGCTCTTCCATGGCTGTTCCCGCGGTGGTGCGCAGGAGTTCGGCCTGGGCGGCCAGCGGGGGTGCCTGTCGTTCGGCGGCGAGCTGGAGGGCTCCGGCGTGCATCGAGATGAGACCGATGCGGTGGCCGAGCAGATCGTGCATCTCGGCGGCGATGCGCGCCCGTTCCTCCATGCGGGCCGCCTCGTCGGTGAGGAAGCGGGCCTGTTCGAGGTAGGCATTGCGTTCGCGCAGCAGCCCGGTCAGCGGACGGCGACGCCCCAGCATCATGCCGGACAGCGCGGGCAGCAGGATGAACAGCCCGCTCATGCCGGCTCCGGCGGCCAGATACGGCATCGTCGGAAGTCCGCTGAGGGACTGGACGGCGGTCGCGGCGAGCGCGGAGCCGACAGCGCTCGCCCCAACCACCTTCCAGGCGCGCCGCGCTGGGGCGATGCGGCGCGCGGCGGACCACACGACGAACGGCGCCACCACCATCGCCCACACGTTGTCCCCGGCGACCACCGGCACGCAACACAGGACCGTCAGGGCCGGGTACAGCCGCCGCGCGGGCACCAGCAGCGCCGCCCACACCCCCAGAAGGGCCGTCGTCACCGGGTGGGCCGGCGGTATCAGCGAAATCGGCGCCAGCGAGCACAGCAGGACCAGGCCGACGAGTACGGATTCCGTGGCGACGGTCCGCCGGGGCGCCGCGCGCACCGCGTCCCGGATCGCGGCGGCCTCGCGGCGCGCCCGCCTCCACGGTCGCACGGCCGGGGTCATGGTTTCCTCCGTGTGGGCGCCGTGCTCAACGGCTGTTCTCGTCATACGCGTCGGCGAACCGTCGCGGCCTCAGGCAGCTCGTGCCGCTCCTCCCGGGACCCGGAGTTCCGGCTCCGCGCGCAGCGCGGCGACGTCCACCCCGCTCTCGGTCAGTACACGTTCGATCTCCGCCGCGGACTCCGCGTCCGTCCCGGTCTTGTCCAGCAGGGCCGCCAGCAGATGGGTGGTGCCGACCGTGGGCGAGCCCTGGGAGGAAGCGGTGTACTGCGCGACGTGCAGAAGCCGTCGGTCCCGGTCGCCGGCGCCGTCGCCCAACGGGAGCTCCCCCTCCGCGGCCCCTGTGGCAGAGAACAGCACCCGGGCGACAGCGTCCGGCCGTGCGCCGTACCGGCGCAGCAGTTCCGCCCCCTGGTTCGCGCCCGTCAGCTTCTCCGGCAGCTCACGTCCCGCGACGGCCAACGACCGGTCCAGCGCCAGGATTCCCAGCAGTACGTCGACGGGCTCCTGCTCCGGCGCCCCGCGCCGCACCGCCCCCCGCAGCGCCTCCGCGCGCACCGCGCTCACGACCGAGGAACCGAACCCCGCGCCGCCACCGAACACCCACGCGCTGAACTTCCGGGTCAGCGGATTGCCGCTCTTCCCGAACGTCCCCGACTTGCGCAGCATCAACACCGAGCCGGGCTCCGGCGCTGTGTCGCTCCCACGCAACGCGTCGAGCGCGGCCGAGGCGGCGGCCACGTCCACCTTCTCCACGACCATGGCCTCGCGCGCACGTGTATCGGGCAACTCGACCAGTGCGTACGCCACATGGCGCACACGCACCGAAACGGCGCCCTCCTCCCGCGCGTTCACCAGCGCATCGCGCAGACAGGCCCGCAACGCACCGGTCACCGGCGGGAGTTCAACGCTTTCCTGCTCCCCCTCCTCCTTCTTCCGGTTCTTCCACCGCAGCTTCCTGGCCCTGTCCTGCCGGACCTCCCGCCAGACGGAGTCGATCTCCCGCTCGTCGTCCGGGGCTCCCGCCACGCCGTCACCCGCGTCGCCGCTGACCCACACGGATGTCCCACGGGCCGAGATCGAACCGCTGAGCGAGCCGGAGGCCCTCATCCCGGGGGCGATCGCGGAACCGGCGTCCGAGTCACCCGACACGAGCGCGGCAAGCAGGCTCTCCGTACCGGCATCCTCGCGTTCCTGCTTGTCCACGTTGCTCATCGTCTCCAGCAACAGCTTGACGACATCGCTCTCGAACTCGGTGGTCGCACCGGCGTCGCGGTCGGAGGTTCGCTGATCCATCGGGGTCTTCCTCTCCCTGGTGTCACCTGCCAAGAAGGACGCTAGCCCGCGCCCTCCGGCTCCGCGCCGGCCGACCTGCCACGCTTCCGGTCCGAACGGCCGGGCGACTTGTCCGCAAGCGCCGGATTGCGGCCGTCAGCTGTTCTCGGACAAGGTCGTGCGACTCGCGGTGAAAGCGGGGGGTCCGGCGTAGAACTTGTGGGAGGAGCGGGGAGTCACGCTGGCGGGGAAGGCGACGGGTGCTGTCGGACGACGCATGGCGTGAGTTGTTGGGGCAGGGAACCACCCGTACTTTTCGCGAACGTAGCGTGATGCTGAGACAGGGCTCCGCGGGAACGCACCTGCTCGCACTCACCGACGGCCTTGCCAAAGTCGTGTCACGGGAGCCGGGTGGAGTCGTGACCTGGCTGGCCTTCCGCGGACCGGGTGACCTGTTGGGTGAGGTGTCCGTCTTCAACGGCACCCCGCGTACGGCGGAAGTGGTCTCACTCACCCCCTGCACGGCTGTCGTGCTCGAAGCCGAACGGTTCCGCCAGTTCGTCGAACGGCGCGGTCTCGTCATGGACTTGATGCGCCAGGCCCTCTCGCGACTGCGGGAGTCCGACGCCCACCGCAGCGAACTGCTGACCCTGCCGCTGGTCGTCCGGCTGGCGCGGGCTCTCCTGCGACTGGTCGAACTCACCGCGCCCGGAACCGAATCGGACGTCGTACGACTGACCGGCCTGAGCCAGGAGGAGATCGCCCAGGCGATCGGTGTGACCCGCAACGCGGCCATCACGGGACTGCAACGGCTGCGGGAGTCCGGCGCGGTGGAGACGGCCCGCAGGACGATCGTCGTCAGGGACATGAAGGTACTGCGCGCCTGGGCGACGGCCGCACCGTAGACGGGTGAACGCGGTTCGCCCCAAGGGCACACGGACGCTGTGACGTGGGACACCCGCGAAGCGCCCACCACTGTGCAGTCGGACGCGCGGAACCGGCAGAACCTCGAAGCAGCCGGCCATCGGCTTCGCCAACGCCCCCTTCCACGAGGAGATCCCGCATGTCCACGCCCGTTCCCGCCCCGTACTCCGAAAGCCGACCGCTGCCTCCCTACCGCGCCCTGTTCGCCGTGGACGCGAAGGACTTCACCGGTCTTCCCGCCGTGCAGCACGGCCCCGTCAGCCAGTTGATCCCCGAACTCGTCGACCAGGCGCTGGAGCAGGCCGGGCTTCACGAACTGCGTGACTCCAAGCGGTTTCCGGCCAACACCGGCGACGGCGTGGTGTTCGGCTTCGACCCGGCGTCGCTGCCCTATGTCCTCTGGCCGTTCCTGGGCGTGCTGGACGACATCCTCGGCGCGTACAACAAGCAGTCCGTGGGCCCCCGTATCAGGCTCCGGGCCAGTGTCCACGTCGGGCCGCTGCCGGACGCGGACAACCCCGGCGACGGCAACGGCACCGCCCGCAACGACACACACCGGCTGCTGGACTCCCGTCCCGTCAAGGCCATCCTGGCGGCGGCGAGTGAACAGGTCACCCACCTGGCGGCGGTCATCTCTGAGCGCGTCTTCGAAGACGTCGTGCTCGGCGGGTACACCGGACTGCACCCGGACCGCTGCGTGGAGGTCCCGGCCACCGTGGAGGGCAAGAACTTCTCGCAGCGGGCCTGGCTGTACGTCCCGTCCCCGTCCGGAAACCTGGTGCAGGCCGGGGTACGACCGCGTGAGGAATCCGCGGAGCAGGGCGGCGAATCGGTCGATCATCAACAGGAGCCGGTCGCGCGGCCCGGCACGCAGTACAGCGGCAACACCCAGCACGTGGGCGAGGGCGCTGCCGTGATGGGGAACGTCGGACGGGACGTCACCTACACCGGCGGTGCCACCTCGTACCGCGGTACCAACCAGCACTGGGGCAGCGGCGACAACGTGACGGGCGACAAGCGGGTCGGCGGGGACGGGGACGAGCGGTGAGCGCCGAGGCGGCCCCGGATCCGGACCCGGACGGTTCGGAGAGCGCGGACCAGGCGGGGGTACGGGACTCCTACCGCGGCAATCAACAGCGGCTGGGCCAGGGCGCTCAAGTCATGGGCCCGGTCGGCGGCAACGTCACCGTGATCAACGCGGCAGCGCTCGACGAGAACGTCACGGACCTCATCGTTCCGCCGCGGCTCCGGGAAGGTCCCTACCCCGCGGCCGATGTCCACGAACGACTGCGCGGATTCGTGGAACCGCCCACCTACGCGCGGTGCCGGAAGGTGCTGGACAGCCGCGTTCTGCTGCTGACGGCCGGCAGCGGAACGGGCGCGAGCACGGCCGCGTTCGCACTGCTCGCGGAGCGGTACGGAGCCGACGGCATCACCGGCCTGGACTCACCGGACGACTTCTCGCGCTGGCGCCCGACGGAGAGGCGCGGCTATCTGCTCCAGGGTTTGTCACCGAGGGCCGCGGACTCGCTCAGCGAAGTCGTACTCACCGCGCTGGCGGAGGTGTTGCTTCAATCGGGTGCCCATCTGATCGTCACCGTACGGGCGGAGACGGAGCTGCCCGGCGACACGGTGGCCTGGCAGGCCGTACACCGCCCGCCACCGCCGGTCGAGGTGGCCTCGAAGCGTCTGAAAATCATGGTTGAGGCGGGCGAACTCACCCCGGGGCAAGGTGCCGACGCACTGAGGCACCTCGCCTCCGCGGACTTCACCGGCCATCTGCGGGCCCATTCGCTGCCACAGGACGGTGTCGAGGTGGCGGAGGGACTGGGTGATCTCTTCGTGGTACCTGGAAAGTCCGCCGCATCCGTACTCGACGATCTACAGGCCGGCAGCCTCACGGCGGCCCGGAAAGCGCTGGCGAAATCGAGCCACCAGGCCGACAGCCTCGCCCTGATGGCGGCGATCTCGCTGCTCTCGGAACAGGACCGTACGGTCATCGAGAAGTTCAGCGCGATCCTGCGCCCCCGCATCGAGGAACGCGGCGGCCCGGCACCTGTCACGGCCGAGCCGGCCGAACGCGGGGCTCACACGCCACGAGACCTTCTCGGGCCCTCCTTCGAGAAACGGCTGGAGACCGTCGGGGCACGTCAACTGCCGCCCGGCTTCGGACCGGCGCAGCGCTATCCGGTCCAGCCAGTCGTTTTCTCCGGTCGCCACCGGTCGGACGCCCTGCTCCGCTGTCTGTGGCTCGACCACGAAGGCATGGGGGACCTGCTGTCGAGGACCTTGGGCGAGGTTCCCCACCACCCCGGCATCGAACTGGCGGCGGGCCGGGCGATCGGGAAGGTACTCGCCCACGCGACCGGCCCGGACACTCTGCGCCAGCTGCACCCCTTCGCCACCTCGGACAAACGCTGGCGGCGCCGTCTGGTGGCCTACGCGCTCGGGGAGATGGTCCAGCACCCCGCCCTTACCGGCGCGGTACGGGATCAGTTACGGCAATGGAGCCGGGCCGCCCATGTCCCACTCCGCTGCACCGTGGCGGAGACCTGCGCGGGCGGCTACGGCCTGGCCCGGCCCGCCGTCGCCCTGAGACTGCTGGACTCCGTGCTCGGCGAGCCGGACAAGGACCTGGACGGCAGATTGCGCACGGCGGTGTCGTTCGCTCTCAGCACCCTTCTCTCCGAGGACGCCAACTACGGCCTCGTGCTGGACAGGTTGAGCCAGTGGCAGGGGACCGAGCCGGGCACACAGCGTCACGCCCTCGCCGTTCACTTCGTCGAGTCGGTGAGCGTGGATACCTTCCCCCTGCCCAGAGCGCCGGGCAAAAGGCGCGTGCGACTGGCCGACCTGCTCGCGGACCACCCCGAGTGGGCCCTCGACCTCGTCATCACCGCGCTGGACGACCCCGCCACCCACGAAGCGATGGCGAGGGGTCTGTCCGTGATCGAGAGCGACCCGGACTCACGGCGCCGGACCGCCTTCCCGCGCTTCCTCGCAGCACTTTCCAGCGCGGCCCGGACCAACCGTGGCGTCCTGCGCTTCGTCCTGCGCCGCCATCGCATACGTACGGCCTCCTCAGCAGAAGGGTTCGCGTCATGACCGGTCCGCTCGTCACACCTCTGAAGTCCTCGCCGGCCTGGCAGTTGCTCCGCCTCCGCTTCAGCGCTCCTCCGGAGAACCGAGCACTGGTGTTCCTCGCGGACGACGGGGCCGACGGCGTGGTGCCGCCTCGCGACGGGGACTACTGGGGCTATCCCCGGCCGACAGTGCGCACGGTGCGTCAGCGGGACTTCTTCGACATCGTGTGGGTCTCGCTCGCGGAACGGCGGATCTCGGTCGACATCCCGCGCCGAGCGCCGAAACCCCCGGCCCGGTACGGGGTCGCCTGGCGGATCAGCAACCCGGTCGTCGCGGCGAGGAACCGGATCACCGAGGAACGGGCACGGGAGTGGGTGGCCGCCCACATCAGCAGGAACGCCACCTTGCCCGGAGACGCCGATCCGCTACGACGACCGCCGCCCCACCTCGGCACGACCGAGGTCGAACCGCCCGGCCGGCCACGGGTGATCGACGGCGTCGGCGTCACGTACTGGTTCCTGGACCCGCCGGCCGCGCTCCTGCCCACCCCCGGCACCGGTACGGAACCCGCCCTCCCGCCAGGCTTCGGCGAAGCCCACCGTGAGGCGTACCGCTTCTACCGGGAGGTGATCGCGGGCGGTCCCGTCGGCCTGGCCGCCCTCTGGCTGCTGACCCAGCCGGAACAGGCGAAGGACGTGCTCGAATGGACGGTGACCCACCGCGATCTCCTTTCCGACAAGGGCAGTTGGGAACACACCCTGGCAGCGACGCTTCAGTCACTGACACCGGAGGACCGGGGCTTCGTCGGAGTCAACCTGGCGCGTGTCCTCAGCGACATCGGCGTCCCCCAGGGCGACGAGATCCTGCACCGGCTCGGCCATGACGACGGGGCAGAGGGCTGGAACGGATCCTAGAACGGGCGGGCGTACGGGTGCTTTCGCACGTGGTCGTAGATCCTGCGCAGCCATGGCTCACGGACCGCGGGCAGTCGTGCCAGCGTGTGGAGGAAAACCTTCGAGTCGGGCCGGAACAGCTCGTGCGGGTAGGGCGGCAGGGGGTCGTCGCGGAGGACGCCTTCGGGCATTCCGCCTGTCGCCGGAACCGGCCGCTGTTCGCGGGGGAAGGCCAGAGCGGTCCACACGTCGGCGGCCAACGGTACGGCTTTCGCCGTGCCGGGCGGCTGCCACGTCTTACCCGTTCGCGGATGCCGTGGGACCAGGGCGATGTCGGCAACAGGGCACGGGGCAGGCAGGTTCGGGCCGGTGAGGCTCGCTCGCTGCGGTGGTTGGCCCGGTGGGAGCAGTACTTCGAGCGCGCGGCCGAAGGTGTCCGCGACGAGGCCGTCAGGGACGGCTACAGGCGCGCCCGCCGAAGCAGCCAGCATGTGTGCCAGCGCAGCCCCAACCGCCGCCTCCCACCTCGGGTTCCACCTGCCGGACTGCTCGACCGAGGGGGTGCCCTTCCACTCGGCGGTCCGGCCGGCGGAGCCTTCGGCGGGAAGCCGGCGCACGGCGTCGGGCGCGAGCCACACCGCCTGCCAGAGGGAGCAGTCATCGATGCGTGTCGCCACCGCCAACCCGCATCGGGCACACGCCAGGTTCGGGCCGTCCCTCCCGTCCAGCCCCAGGCAGTAGCCGTCGCACCGCTCCGGGATCAGGACGGTGCCGCGGGTGTCGCCCGGCGCGACGACGACCGCCCCCGGCGCACCGAAGGAAAGGGCGTGCACGGGCGCGAAGATGCCGCGAGCCTCCGCCTCGTCCGCCCCGATCTCGCTCCACGGCCGCCAAGGCGGCCCGAAGGGCTCCGGATCGACGGCGTACGTCCCCGGTTCCATGAGCGCGGGAAGCATGTCGTGTCCGTACGTGTGATGGGCATGAACCGGAAGCGCGACCCGCGACACGGGGGCGGTCAGCACTGCGCGGCACCGCGCGCACACGAACACATCGGCCATCGGACCTCCCCGCCCCAGGACATGCGAATCATCCCAGGGCGGTGCCCCGACGGACACGCCCTAGTCCGCCGGCAGCGGCTCCGACTTGGGCGCCGGTGTCTCCCACGGGATCCGGGTGGCGCACAGCGTGACCACGAAGGCGCAGACGCAGACCAGGCCGAGGCCCCACGCCAGGCTACTGGCGTTCGCCACGAAGCCGATGAGTGGGGGGCCCGCCAGCAGGCCCGTGGTGCCCATCGCGGCGACCAGGGTCAGGGTGTCCGAGCCGCGTTTCGCCGCCGCCACGTAGACGCACGGGGTTACCGCCGCGACGCCCAGGCCCACCGCGCCGAAGCCGAGCAGGGCCGGGATCACGCCGCCCGCCAGCAGGGCCGTGCCCAGGCCCACCCCGGCGACCACGCTGCCCAGGACGACCACCCTGCCGTCGCCCCAGCGGGCGCGCCAGCCGTCGGCGAGGAGGCGGGCCGCCACCATCGCTCCGGAGACGACCGCGATGCCCAGCGGCGCGACCTGCTCCGACGCCAGTGCGATGTCCTCCATGTAGAGCGTGGACCAGTCGTTCATGGCTCCTTCGGCCACGGTGCCGAAGGCCATCGCACAGCACATCCAGAGGGTGACGCCGGTGGGCAGCGTCCAACCGGTGCGAGTGCGGGACGTCTTCTTCTCCTCGGTATCGGCAGGGGCTCCTTCGTCCGGGAGCAGTCCCGTACGCGCACAGGCGGCGAGGATCACGAGCAGCAGCGCCGCGACGCCGAAGTGGGCCACGACGGACGAGGTGACCGCGTTCATGCCGGAGGCGAGCAGCGCCGCCGCGAACGACCCGGCGCTGAACGTGGCGTGCAGCTTGGCCATGGTGTTGCGACCGTACGTGGTCTCCAGGGCCGCCCCCTGCGCGTTCATGGCGGTGTTCAGACACCCCACCAAGACGCCGTCCACGCCCATCACCAGCAGCGCCACCGGGTAGTTCGGCGCCACCGACAGGGCCAGCAGCATCAGGGTGAGGCCGAGGGCGGACAACAGCGCGAGCCGTTGCGAGCCCAGACGCCGCATCAGATACGCCACCAGGGGGAAGGACACGGCGGCGCCGACACCCGCCGCCATCAGGAAGAACCCGACCTCGGCCGACGTCAGGTGGAGATCGGCCTTGAACGCCGGGATGCGTGAGGCCCAGGTGGCGTACTGGAAGCCCAGGGAGGAGAAGAGGGCGGCCGTCGCCAACTGTCCGCGGAGGAAGGGGTCGTGGACACGGAGCACCGGGCTCAGCTCGCTTCGGGTAGGGGGGACGGGACGGCTGCTGCCGGGACGGTACGGGACATGTAGACGGCGCCCGCCGGGTAGCTGCCGGAAGCCACCGCGTCGGGGTGCGCGGTGAAGCCGCGCGCCGACCAGAACCGCTCGCTCCCGCCGACCGCGACGAGAGACATCCGCTCGTAGCCCTGGGACCGGGCTGTCCGGTCCAGATGTGCCACGAGGCGGCGGCCCAGGCCCTGTCGGCGGTACGCGGGAGCGATCACGATGTCGTGGAGATGGAGGTTGCCCGAGCGGAAGCCGGTCTCCTCCGGCCGCTCCAGGTCCGGGTACCGGCCGGCCGGGTAGGGAAGCGCGAGCAGATAGCCGGCCGGCCCGTCGGCGGTCTCCAGGAGGAAACAGGTGTCGGGCGAGGCGTCGGCCCGGGACCGCAGGGCGGTGCGCCCCTCGGAGAGGCCGAGCCCGGTGTACGCGTCGGACTCCAGGGCGACGACGGCGTCCCAGTCGCCCTCCCCGATGGGGCGGATCCGGATGCCGCCGTCCGCCGTCCCCCGCCTCCTGTCCGCCGCACGCGGCCCGCCGCCCGTCGTCGTACGGGGCAGCGGGGCTACGCCGTTGAAGCCCTCGGTCATGTAACTGACCCCGTACGCCCCGGTGGACAGGACCCACACCGGGTCACCGGAGGCCAGTGCGGCGGGTACCCGCACCGGGCGGTGCTCGGCGGCGTAGGCGTCGTCGCTGTCGCAGGTGGGGCCGGCGACCACGACGGGGACCGTGGGGGCGTCGTCGCGATGGGTGGGGAAGACGAGCCGGTACTGGAGCGCGTCCATCTCGTACAGCCCGTTGAACTTGCCGCAGCTCAGATAGAGCCAGTGCCTGCGGTCGCCGTCCGGCATCTCCCGCTCCGACAGCCGGACCACGCGGCCCCGGACGGCCCCCTGGTCCGCGACGAGGAAGCGCCCCGGTTCCATGACGAAGCGCAGCTGCTCGCCGTGGGTCCGGCGCAGTTGGGCCATGCCCTCGCGCAGTACGGCGAAGATCTTGTCGATCGGAGGGTCCAGCTGCACCCCGCGCCGGTCGGTGTAGCCCAGTGCGGGAAGACCGCCGCCGAGGTTGACGTGGTCGAGCACGATGCCTCGCCGGCCGAGGGCGTCCATGACATCGGCGATCCGCTCGACGGCGGCGTGCCAGGCGTCCGGGTCCATCTGCTGCGAGCCGACATGGACCGAGAGCCCGGCCGGGGTGAGGCCGAGCGACCTGGCTGTCTCCAGTACGCGTACGGCGTCCTCGGGCGAGCAGCCGAACTTGTCCTTGAGCCCCCACAGCGCTCCGCCGCCCGCCGTCGCCACCCGGCAGAAGACCCGGGCCCCCGGCGCGTGGGCCGCGACGGCCCGCACGTCCTCGACGCTGTCGGTGGCGAAGTCGGTGATGCCCATCCGGTGGGCCGCCGCGATGTCCTGGTCGGACTTGATGGTGTTGCCGTAGTGGATCCGGCCGACCGGCACCCCGGCCCGCAGTGCCTGGGCGAGTTCCGGAAGGCTCGCCCCGTCGACACCGCAGCCGTGGTCCGCCAGGTGCGCGATGACATCGTCCACCGGGCAGGCCTTCATGGCGAAGCGGATGTCGGTGCCGGGGAGTTCGTCGAGCAGTGTGCGGTACCGCTCTCCGATCCCGTCCAGGTCGAGAACGATCTGGTCGTGGTCGGCGCGCGTCAGCGCGTCGGTCAGTCCGTGAGCCGGCGCGTCCCTCAACTCATCCGCCGGCGCGTCCGTCAGCCGTGCCGGGAGTTCCTTCGTCACCGGCCCTCCCCCACCGGGTTGAGCACGGGCGTCCGGCGGGCCGCGCGCACCAGCCGCTCCCACTCCTCGGTGAGGAGGGCGAAATCCTCCATGTCGCTCCGCGCCTCGTCCAGGAGGCGGTCACAGTGCGGGGCCAGATGGTCGGCGAAGTCGGCGTAACGGCCGCCCAGTTTGCGGTACGCCGTGTCGAGGCGGCGCAGGCGCTCGCGGTTGTCGGCCGTGTCAACTCCGGTGCTCTCGCGGACGAGTTCGGCGACGGCGCGGGCGCGCACGTGCCCCTCCTTGTCGAGCAGGGTGTCCCCGGCACGGCCCAGAGCTTCGTAGACAACGTTGTAATAGAGCATCGAGAGCAGGAACTTGGCGAAGCGCGTCTGGTACGCGACGAACCCCGGGTCCGTCCGGCGCTCGGCCGTATAGAAGTTCACGATGTTGCGGTTGTGCAGGACGCCCGGCAGCCCGGCGTCGTACACGAGGTGGATCAGGAAGTAGTCGCTGCCGATGGTGTCGGTGGCGGGGGGCAGCGGGACGCGCCCGTGCACGCCGTGGAAGGCGATGTTGCACATGTCGACCCGCATGGGGTCGACCAGGGACAGCGTCGTACGGTCCTGGTCGAACGCGACACTGCCGGCGCCCCGGAAGGACTCGTCGACCAGTTCCCGCTTCTGTTCCGGAGACCAGTCGAGGGGAGCCCACAGGCTGACGACGTCGTGGTAGACGTCGCCGTCGATCGACTCGATCTCGTCGATGTCCACCGACGGCGGGCCGATGAAGGAGCTGCCGACCATGCTCACCGGCCGGTCCGCGTGCTCGGGGGCCAGTCTCGTCTCCGAGACGGACCGGGCGGCCTCCGCAGCCGGGCGGCCGAGCGAGGTCAGTTCATGGTGGATGGGGAAGACCGGTGCGCCGTCGGCCACTTGGTAGCGGCTGTCGGAGTCCCTGCGGTGGACCGACTCGCACCCGAGGGCGAAGCTGATCAGGAAGGCGCGGTTGGTGCAGGCGCCGTACGAGAGGGACTCCGGCAGCATGAGGCGCAGCAGCAGCTCGGGTTTGGTGGCATCGGCCCGGCCGATCGTCCGCTCCAGGAAGTCCTTCTGGCGGGCCCCGTCCAGGTGGTGGGGAACGACGCGCGGGTGCCCGGGAAGACGGCGCACGGCGGCGGCGTGCTCCTCGTACGTCGGGGTGTCGCAGGAGTCCAGGATCAGCAGGTGCACCTCGACGTCGAAGTGCTCGGCGGCGTGGACCGCCTCCGCGCCGATGGCCTCGATGGTCGCCGGGCAGGCCCGGTTGGTGGGCAGCGTCAGGCAGATTCTTCGCATGCCCGCTCCCCGTCGTGCTCGTCGAGGTCCTGTCCGCGCCAGCCCTTGAGACCCAGGAGCTTGCTGCCGAGTTCGTCGAGCGTGGCCCGGCCGTACCTCTCGGACTCGGGGCGGGTCGCGTCGCCCAGCAGCGTCCCGTTCCAGGTCGGTGTGGTGACGTCGCGCCAGGACTCGACGCGCTCGCGGCGCAGGCTCTGGTGGCCGTCGAGTGCGGGCATCATCGAGAGGTACTGCACCGCGCGCGCCTTGTCCTGCGAGCGGTTGGGGGCCACGCCGTGGGCCAGGAAGCCGTTGAAGATCAGCAGGTCGCCGGCCTCCAGATCGGGCCGTACGACGGGGAGTTCGGCCCGGTCGATCGCGGGGCGGATCGGGTCGCGGTCGGCCGGCTGGAGAGCCTTCCAGCGTTCGAATCCGCGGAAGAGCTCGGGGCAGCACTGGAAACCGCCCTGTTCCGCGTTGGTGTCGTTCAGGGCGATGATGCCCTGGACCCGCTGCGGCGGGATGCCCAGGGTGGAGTCCACGTCCCAGTGGAGGTTGATGTCGAAGCCCGTCTCACGGAATTCGATCAGGGACCGGTCACGGGTCTTGATGTTGGGCGGGTTGAGGTTCAACCGGTCCAGGGTGACCCAGAGTTCCTCGCAGTCCCACACGTCGGCGAACGCGTCGTAGACACGGCGGCTCTGGCGGCTCTCCCACAGAAGCTGGTGGTGGTACGCCTCCACGAAGCCGTAGATGTGCAGCTCCTGGTCCAGTTCGGAGCGGTACTCCCGCTCGTCGTACCAGGTCTCCGGGCGTTCGGGATCCAGGCCCTGGAAGTCCCAGGTGAAGTCCAGCAGACGCCGGGCGGACTCCGCCGGTATCGCCTGCTTCACCACGACGTAGCCGTAGGTCTGCCAGAAAGTGAAGTCCTCTTCGGACAGTACGCGAAGCGGGCGCGTCTTCTTGATGTCGCGCAGCGGTGTCTGGGCGAGGTAGGTCTCGCCGTCCGCGCTGAAGTAGGGGCGGTCGGTGGCGGCACGGTGGAGATACGGATTAGCCGTTGGCATGCGTTGCTCCGAGACTCGGTGGCGGAGTCGCGACAAAGGGAACGAACGGACGACACGGGGCGCGTCGTCGGCGGTCATGCCCGTCGGCGGCGCGCGCGGGTGAACACAGGGTCCGGCGCGGAGCGCTTCCGGATGCGAAGCGCGGTGCCTCTGTCGAGATCCCCTACGGCACGTGTGCACACAAAGTTGGACTAGACCAACTCGTATGTCAAACAGCTCCATCGGCGCGACGTAGCGTCAAAACCTCCTGACGGAACGTAAGTTCGCGAGCTGGGAGCACGCCCCCGCCGCCCGGGAAAGTCGATTCACGCGCGAGGCGGGCGAGTCGGGCCGCCGGCCGTGTTGCCCACCTCACACGCAGGCCCGACGATCACTTGACGTGGGGGTTGGCTCTTGACGCGGGGGGTCGGCCTGGGTTCAGACTATTGGTCCATACCAAAGATCGCGGCGCCGGCCCACGCGAAAGGCACAGATCATGTCAAGCGGACACAGCAAGGAGCTGCGGCGGCTTGCCCTCTCCCTCCTCCAGCCAGGGTTCGTGGGCACGACCGCGCCGGAGTGGATACTCCGCGAGATCCGGAACGGCCTCGCGTCCGTGGTGCTCTTCTCCCGCAACATCGTCTCCACCGAGCAGGTCGCCCGGCTCACCGCTCAACTACGCGCGGAGAATCCCGAGTTGATCATCGCCATCGACGAGGAGTCCGGCGACGTCACCAGGATCGAGTCCGCGACCGGCTCCACCCGGCCCGGCAACTACGCCCTGGGCGTCGCCGACGACACGGAGCTCACCGCCTCCGTGGCCGCCGATCTGGGACGCCAACTGCGCGCCGTGGGTGTCAGCCTGGACTACGCGCCGAGCGTCGACGTCAACTCCAACCCCGACAACCCCATCATCGGCGTGCGGTCGTTCGGGGCCGAGCCCGAGGCCGTCTCCCGGCACGCCGGCGCCTGGGTACGGGGCCTCCAGTCGGCCGGTGTCGCGGCTTGCGCCAAGCACTTCCCCGGGCACGGGGACGTGGCCGTCGACTCCCATCACAGCCTCCCCTGTTACACCGCGTCCCGGGAGCGGATCGCCGTCGAGGCACTGCCGCCCTTCCGGGCCGCGCTGGACGCCGGAGTGCGCGCCGTCATGAGCGGTCACCTCCTGGTGCCCGCGTACGACCCGGATCTTCCGGCAACGCTCAGCCGTCGCATTCTCGTCGATCTGCTCCGCCACGAGCTGGGCTTCGACGGCCTGATCGTCACCGACGCCATCGAGATGGGCGCGGTCACCGAACGCTACGGGATCGAGGGCGCGACCGTCCGGGCCGTGGTCGCCGGTGCGGACGCGATCTGTGTGGGCGGCGAGAACGCCGACGAGGGCACCACCACGCGGCTCGCCGACGCGCTGTGCGACGCCGTCATCGGCGGCGAGCTGTCCGAGGACCGCCTCGCGGACGCGGTGGACAGGGTGGGTGCGTTCGCGCGCTGGTCCACCGAGCTGCGCCGGGGTGAGCCGGACGCCACGGGGGACGAGGCCATCGGGCTGGTCGCCGCCCGCCGGGCTCTCCGGCTGACCGGCTCCGTACGGGACGCGCTGCCGCTGTCCGCCGCGCCGCACGTGGCGGAACTGGTGCCGGTCACCAACCTGGCCGTCGGCAACGAGACCCCGTGGGGCGTCGCCCTCCCGCTGAGCGAACGGCTCCGCGGGACCACCTCGGTCCGGGTGCATGGCGACGCCCTGCGTGAACCGGGCACCGCGGTGGACGCCTGCGGCCTGGAAGCCGCCTCGGGACGCCCCCTGGTCGTCGTCGTCAGGGACTCCGCCAGGCACCTGTGGATGGGCAAGGCGCTCGCCGAGATCACCGCGGTACGCCCGGACGCGCTCGTGGTCGAGATGGGCCTGCCCGGTCCGGACACCGGAGCGGCACGCATCTGCACACACGGTGCGTCGGCGGCTTCGGGAATCGCCGCGGCGGAACTGCTCACGGGCGCACACTGAAACGGCCCGCCGGGTGATCGCGACGATCACGATCACGGCCGTGGCGAGCACCCCGCTGTCGGGCCGGTAACGAGCCGTCGGCCGTTACGATGACCGTCGAACGTGGCGGGGGGCGGCTGTGGACTTCGGGGTGTTGGGCCCGCTGACCGTGCGGCGGGCCGGCGTACCGGTGGAACTGGGCACACCGAAAGGGCAGTTGGTCCTGGCTGTCCTGCTGCGCCGGCCGGGCCGGCCGGTCTCCGGCGATGCGCTGGCGGAGGCGGTCTGGGGCGATGAGCAGCCGAAAAGCGCCGCCAAGAACGTGCAGACGTACGTCCACCGGCTCCGGCAGCGCCTGGGGGAGCCGGGACGTATCGCCAGGGAGGGCCCCGGCTATCTGCTGCGCGCCGACCGCGACGAGCTGGACGCGGCGCGGTTCGAGGATCTGGTGGACATGGCCCGAGCGGCGCTCGTAGCCGGTGATCCCCCTCAGTCACGGCGGCTCTACGACGAGGCCCTCGGGCTCTGGCGGGGACCCGCGTTCGCCGGGCTCGCCGACGTACCGGCCCTGACCTCGGAGGCCGCCCGCCTGGACGAGCTGCGGCTCGGCGTGCTCGAAGAGCGGATCGACGTCGACCTCCGGCTCGGCCGGCACGGCGAGCTGCTCGGCGAGCTGACCGCGCTGACGATGGAGCACCCGTTCCGCGAGCGGATGTGGGCCCAGCTCATGCTCGCGCTGTACCGCTGCGGCCGGCGGGCGGACGCGCTGCTGGCGTACCTCCAGGTCCGGGACATCCTGGCGGAGGAGACCGGTCTGGAACCGGGGCGGAGGCTGCGGGACCTGCACCGGACGATTCTCGGCGAGGAACCGACGGACGATCCGGCGGAAGGTCACACGGCGGATCCAGCGGCGGACCCAACGGCACATCCGGCGGCGCATCCGGCCGTCGCGACCGCGAGAAGCGAGCACCCGAACGCCAACACCGCCCGGATGCTGCCTCCCACACTCGGCGACTTCAGCGGCCAGCGGGCCGAGTTGGCGGAGATCGAGGCGGCCCTCGGCAAAGACCGCGCCGCCGACCGGCCGGCCGCGGTGGTGACGATCTCGGGCCCCGGCGGAATCGGCAAGACCGCGCTCGCGGTCCAGGCCGCGCACCGTCTCAAGTCGGCTTACCCCGACGGGCAGTTGTTCGCGACGCTGGCCGGTACGCGCAGCCAGCCGGCCGAACCGGCCACCGTACTGGGCCGCTTCCTGCGCGCACTCGGAGTGCCCGCCACCGCGGTGCCGGACGATCCGGAGGAACGTACCGATCTCTACCGGAGCCTGCTCGCGGAGCGCCGGATCCTGGTGGTGCTCGACGACGCGTTCGACGAGGAGCGGTTGGCGCCGCTGATGCCGGCCAGCGGTACGTGCGGGGTGATCGTCACCGGCCGCGTACGGCTCGGCGGGCTCGGCGGCGCGCACCGGGTACAGCTCCGCGAGATGTCCGAGCCCGACAGCCTGGGCATGCTGCGCGACAGCACCGGCGACCGGCTGGCATCGGCCACATCGGCGGAGCTGTCCGACCTGGTCCGGCTCTGCGCGCGGCTGCCGCTCGCGCTGCGGATCGTCGGTTCGCTCCTGGTGTCACGACCGCACTGGCGCGTGGCGGACCTCGTGTCACGGCTGGCGGACGAACAGCATCGGCTGGACGCGCTCCGCTACCGCGATCTTGAGGTACGGGCCAGTTTCGGGCTGAGTTACGAAGGGCTACGGCCCGGGGCGCGGCGGCTGTTCCGGCTCCTCGGGCTCCTGGAGGCACCCGACTTCCCGCTCTGGGCGGCAGCCGCCGCGGTCGACACCGAACTGCGCGCGGCCCAGGAACTCCTCGACGAGCTGGTCGACGTCCATCTGCTCGACGTCACCGGAACGCCCAACGGCCAGGCCCGTTACGGTTTCCACGATCTGATCCGCGCCTACGCGAGGGAACGCGCGGAGGTGGAGGACTCGGCGGAGGTCCGGGACGCGGCCGTCGTCCGCGTCCTCAGCGCCCTTCTGGCTCTCACGGACATCGCCGACCGCGACCACATGGGACAGAACATGTTCCAGCGGGACGCCTCCCGTTGGCGGCCGGAGCGGGTGGAGGCGAGTCTGCCGGCGTCCGTGGCTCCGATGGTGTCGCTGGACTCGGAACGTATCCCGCTGGTGACAGGTGTGCGACAGGCCGCGGAGCTGGGCAGGGACGAGCTCTGCTGGGAACTGGCCGTGGGCGGGCACGCGTTGTTCGAGACGGAGCGGTACTTCGACGACTGGCAGGAGTGCTACGAGACGGCGATGCGCCTGGCCACCGCCGCGGGCAATGTGCGGGGCCGGGCCAGACTGCTCATCTCGATGGCCGGTCTGAGCTACACCCGGCGCAGGTACGGTCCGGCCGAGGAGTCCAACACCGAGGCCATGGGCCTCTTCGAGCGGATGGGGGACCGGCGGGGTTACCTGGAGGCGCTGAGCAACGCGCCGTTCTTCCTCGTGCCCAACGGACGTCTGACCGAGGCGATCGCGGCGGGCCGCGAGGCGTGGGAACGGCTCAACGCCGCCGGGCAGGAGGCCGCCGCACTGCACGCGTACTCACAGGTCGGTCTCGCTCATCTCCAGGCGGGGCGGCCGGAGGTCGCGGCGGAGGTTCTCGCGGAGATCGTCGCCGGGGCACGGAAGCAGGGAATCCGCACCCTGATCGCGCGGGACACCTACTGGCTCGGCCAGGCGCAGCTCGCGCTCGGCCGGCACGCGGACGCGGCGGAGTCGTTCACCGAACTGACCGCGTGCGTACGGGACATCGGGTCGGCGGGCGCGTTCTACACCGCCCACGCCTGGGGCTGTCTCCATCTGGCCCGGGGTGAGTACGCCGACGCGCGCCGCCGTCTTCTCGAAGGCGTCGAATTCGCGCGCACGACCCATGACCCCATGTTCGAGGCCCGAGTTCTCGTCGACCTCCTCGATCTCCGCCTGTACGACCCGCACGACGGTCGTGACCTGCGAGCCGCGATCGAGCGGGGCGTGCACGCGGTGGAGGTGGCGCGCGGGATCGACTATCCGTATCTGCTCGCGGGTGTCCTGGAGAAGCTGGCGCGACTGCGGTCCGCGGCGGGTGACGAGAGCGCCGCGCGGAAGCTGGCGGACGAGGTGGCGGCGGTGCGAGCCAGAATCCGCTGAGCGGTACGGCTCCGAGCCGTGCCGGACACCTCGTATTCCCGGCGTGTGCCCGCCGTATTCCGGTGCGTGTCACTGTGCGCCTCGGCAACGAAAGGCCGTCGGCGGGCCGCTCAAGCAGGTCCACCCGCGCTGCCGGTCATTTCTTGAGGCAATATCAGTGAGGTAACAGCAGTGCACAAGGGACGTATCGCATTCGCCGCCGCTCTGGTCACCATGGCGCTCGGGCTCTCCGCGTGCAACGGCGACGACGAGGGGGCGGCGGCACAGGACTCACCGGCGGCATCGACCTCGGACCCGGCCGAGGACCCGGACCCGGACCCGGACCCGGCCTCGTCCGAGCCGAGCGCCGAGGGCGGGGACACCACCGCGCCGGGCACGGAACTCAAGGTCGGCGACAGGGCTGTTGTGCCGTTCGAGTACACGAGCGAGAAGAAGGGCACCATCGCCGTGACGGTCACGGCGATCGAGAAGGGCGCCGAGGCGGACATGGCCGCCTTCGGCGAGAAGGCGGCGGGAATGACGCCGTACTTCATCAAGATGAAGGTGGAGAACGTCGGGGGCACCGACCTGTCGTACGCGTCGCTGAAGCTGAACGGCGTGCTGGACGGTGGCGGCGCCACGGGTGTCGTCCTGATCGGCGACATCCCGGGCAAGTGCGACAACGAGACCGCGCCCGCCGAATTCACCACCAAGGACGCGTCCTACGAGACCTGCTCACTCAGCGCAACGAAGGGCACCGCGGTCACGTCCGCGTCCTTCGACGAGGGCGACGCGTACAGCGACAGCCCGGTCACCTGGTCCAACTGACACCTCACGCACGTCCGTTGGCCGGCGCCGACGGCGTCGCGGCACCATCGAAGCGGCTCCACGACGCACCCCCGGGCCGGCGGCCCGGGGGTGTCGCCCGGATCGGGCCATGTCTACCAGCGCAGTTCGCCCGCCTCGTCCGAGAAGGTTCCTGTCGAGCCGTCGACGAGGGCGATCTGCCACCGGAGACCGATCCGGGGCTGCTGGCCCGCTATGTCACCACCTTGGCGTTCGGCATCGCGGTGCAGGCCGCGAGCGGTGTCTGCCGCGACGAGCTCCGGGCGATGACCGACGCGGCCCTGCGGAACTGGCCGCTCTGACCTTGTCCGGGAACTCTCCCGGAGTTGTCCGCGATCGGTAACGGACGCATCCCACCGCCCCCATGCCTCGTCCTGTCAGTTGGTCGTCAGGCCACCGAGGATCAACGGGATCGCGCATAAGGGGTGGACATGGCACGGCACAGCGGCGGGCGTGGCTGGTACGGCAAGTTGATCGGGGCGGCGCTCGGAGTGACGATGCTCGCCACCGGTGCCTCGGTGTGGACCACGCACGCCGTAACCCCGGGTGACTCCTCGGCGAAGCCCAGCGCGCCGGCCACGCCGGGTGGTGACATCAAGCCGGTCGCGGCGACCATCGCGCACGCCTCGGAGGCGGGGGAGCGCGGGGTCAACATCACCATCGACGACGGCCCCGACCCCGTGTGGACCCCCCAAATGCTCGACCTGCTGCGGGAGTACGAGGTGAAGGCCACGTTCTGCATGGTCGGGACGCAGGCGCAGGCCCACCCCGACCTCGTGAAGAAGGTGGTCGCGGACGGGCACCGGTTGTGCGACCACTCGGTGTCGCACAACACCGCCATGGACAAGGATTCCCAGACCTACCAGTCGCAGCAGATCCTCGACGCCGAACGCATGATCACCAAGGCGTCCGGGGGCGTACGGCCGATGTACTACCGCGCGCCCGGCGGCGCCTTCACCCCGTACAGCCGCCAACTCGCCGCTTCCCGGGGCATGCGCCCGCTGGGCTGGAACGTGGACACCAAGGACTTCGAGCGCCCGGGTACGGCCGCCATCGTCGCCACGGTGGAACGGGAGTTGCCCAACGGACCGACGCTCCTGTTCCACGACGCCGGCGGCGACCGCACCCAGACGGTGGAGGCCCTGCGCCAACTCCTCCCCCAACTCAAGGAGCAGGGCTACTCGTTCGGCTTCCCGGTGCGCTGAGCGATGCGTGAAGCGACGCATGGATGGCCGATGCGCTCGATCTCATCGGCGACGAACGAGAAGTCGGCCTCCGCGTTGAGCGACGACACGAGTGCGGGAGTCACCGGTCGCAACGCGTACACATGGCGTACCGCTTCCAGGTCCACGGGAACCTCGTAGTAGTCCTCGGCGAATCGCCGGTACGCCTCGGGGGAACGTTCCACCAAGAGTCGGAAGAGACTGTCCGCCCCGTCCGGGTCTTCGCGGCCCGGCGGAAAATCAATCGTTCCATGTCTCCAGCGGTCGTCCGGGGCCTCGCGCCATATACAGGCCGTCGCGACAGGCACGTTGTCCTCGTCGCTGAACGCCGGCTCCTCGACCCACGACCGGAACGCCGTGGGAACCTCGTCCATCACACCCGGCCAGAGCTCACCGTCGTTGACGTACGGGCTCATCGGCGACTCGTGGTCGAAACCGCGCACATAGGCGCCGACCGGCGAGAAGACGATGGAGTAGTCGTCACCCGAGCCGTTGCGCATCGAGGCCATCTCCTCGCCCTCGGCCCAGGCGGAGTCGAAGGAGTAGTACCGGAACTCCCAGTCCGGGCTGAGGATCGTATCGAGCACCGCCAAGGAACGGCACAGGTTCCGCAGGTCGGCGATGGCGGGGAGTCGGCGCGCGACGTCGTATGCGGTCATGGGCTCATTCAACCCGCCGCCTCTGACAGCGGGACGGCACCTCGATGGGCGAAGTACGCGCACTGTCACAGGTTCTCGACCGCGCAACCGGGCACGCCCGTTCCCCTCTCTTGCAGTGCGGCCCGACCGGCCACGCCCATCGACCGCGCACCAGGCGAGGAGACATCCCCCATGTCCGAGACAGCAACTTCCCTGATCCCACGTCTTCGTGGCCGGGCGCTGGGGTTGGCCGCGGCCGGTACGGCCCTCGTTCTCGCCGTGCCGGTGCCGGCGACCGCCGTGGTCGGGCAGAGCCGAGCCGCCGCCGAGCCCGTCTCCGTCATGACGTACACCGCCAGGGAACGCCGCGAGGCCCTCGCCTACTGGACCACCGCCCGGATGAAGGCCGTCGGCAAGTCCGTGGACCTCGGTCCCACCGGGCCCAAGGCCAAGCCGTACCGGGGCGTCGCCCTCAAGACCGTGGGGCGGCTCTTCTTCGTCAACACCAACGGCGCCGACACCTGGTGCACGGCCACCGCCGTCAAGAGCGCCAACCGCTCCGCCGTGATGACCGCCGCGCACTGCGTCCGCCGCGGCTCCTCCCCCGGCAACACCAACACCACCATGGTGTTCGTCCCCGGCTACAGCAAGGGCAAGCAGCCGTACGGCGCTTTCGCGGTCCGCACCGCCGCGAGCCCGCGTGCCTGGGTGAACGACTCCACCGATGACATCTCCGCGCTGGTCGTCGACGCCGACAAGAAGGGCCGCAAACTCACCGACGTCGTGGGCGGCCAGGCCATCGCCTTCAACCGCGCCGTCGGCGGCACCGTCTCCGCCCTCGGCTACTCCGCCACCCGCCCGCAGCGCGGCGAGGAACTCCTGCGCTGCGTCGGCAAGGCGAAGAAGGAGAACGGTATGCAGGCCATTCCCTGCGACATGACCGGCGGCTCCAGCGGCGGCCCGTGGCTGGCCGAATTCGACACCACCACCGGCAAGGGCGTCCTTGTGTCGGTCAATGGCTCGCTGGACGCATTGACGCCGACCAAGATGTACGGAGAGGTGTTGGGGGCCACGGCGAAGAAGGTGTACGACCGGGCCCAGAAGGGCTGAGTCCCGCCATTCGGAAACGAAAACGCTCGGCTGGGAAATCCCAGCCGAGCGCAGACGGAATTTAGGCCGCCGGATCAGATCGTGGGTGTGTCGTCCACTACTTCCTTGTGGGGTTCGACAATGAACTTCCAGCCCTCGCTGGGCTCCAGAAAACGCACCCGGGTCGGGTAGATGTCCAACGCGCGGCGGTCGCGGTTCTGGCTCGCGCTCTTGCGCCCCCGGACCGGCTCTTCGAACAGGTCGACCTTGACGTCCGGCACCTCGACGACTTCCTCGCTCCAGCGCTGGACGATCCCCGCGCCGAACGCGTCCCGCGCGGCGGAGTAGAGCGCCTCCAGCGCCTCCCTGTTCCCGTTGGGCACGAAGAGCGCGAGATTCAGGACGACGCCGGCGCTCCGGAGA
Organism: Streptomyces sp. NPDC058665; assembly: GCF_042714995.1. Lineage (NCBI taxonomy): Bacteria > Bacillati > Actinomycetota > Actinomycetes > Kitasatosporales > Streptomycetaceae > Streptomyces > Streptomyces sp. NPDC058665. The sequence continues at coordinate 3,329 of NZ_JBHXRX010000037.1, read as the reverse complement.
ACCTCGATTTCCTCCCCCGCCTTGTCGGCGACCCAGATCCCGCGCTCGTCGGCGTTGTCCGGGAGAACATGGATTTCCTCGCCGAATACCGTCCGCGTGGCGAAGGACCCTCCTTCTGAATTCTTTCCCGGCTCCGAAAGGAATGCCGGAGCGTAGCAGTCGAGAGGAAGGCCATCCATCTCCGCCGAGACGAAGATGGCGTCCTGGACGCCCAACTCTGAGACCTCGCCGGCCGTAAGACGTCGAGCCGTAACCTTCTCGGTATTCACGCCATTCCCCTTTTTCTCGTGGCGTCCTGTGAAATTCATTAAGACTCTACCACGAAAAAGATCGGCCGGTTCCTCTTGTGCATGTCCGCGTATTCGGTGCCGATTTCGGCAACGAAGTCGCACCGAAGTCGGCACCGAATAGGAATGCGAGGAGGCTTGGCCGAATCACAACAGAGCGGTTAATTGGCGCCGTCCTACGCCCCGCCGCCCGGCGGGTCCGTACGGTCCGCGAAGACGCCTTCCAGGATGCCGGTGGCCTGGCCGATCTCGATCAGGTAGCCGTCCGGATCCTTGAGATAGCAGCGGAGTTCGGCCTTGCGGTCGAGCGGCTCGGTGAGGAACCGCGCGCCCTTCGCGGTCGCCTGCTCGTAGAAAGCCGCGATGTCCGCCACCCGTACGTTGAGAAACGAGGACACGGGGTCACCGGCTTCGGGGGCGGTGAGGATGACGTCGGGCTTGTCGGGTGTGGGGCCGCCGCCCGGGTTCATGATGATCCAGCCGTTGGCGATCTTCACGATGCAGGGGTTCTCCTCCAGCACCACCTCCCCGCCGAAGATGTCGGCGTAGAAGCGGCGCGAGGCCACGACGTCCCGGACGGTCAGGAAGTGGGTCAGAACCAGGCCCTCGGCGGGGGTCGGCAGGTTGCCACGGGGAGTCATGAGAGTCGTCCTTCCCACGGATGCGAGCGGTCCCCGTTCCGTCCACCTTGCGCAGCGTTCCGCTCCCCTGCAACTTGTCCTACGGGCCCCGGGGCGGGCCCCGCGCGGACGGGAGCGGACGGACAAGGGCGCCCCCCGGGAAGGGGGCGCCCTTGTCTCAGCGTGCGGTCAGGGTCGGGGCGTGTCAGGCCGCCGAGTTGGACCGGCGTCGACGGGCCGTGAAGACCGCCGCCGCGCCGAGGGCCAGCGCGCCGCCGGCCGCCGCGGCGAACTGCGGCAGGAGCGAGGACGAGCCCGTGCTGGCGAGGGAGCCGTCGTCGTCGGAGGAGTTCTTCACGGTGCCGGACGTACCGCCCTGCGGCTTGTTGTCCGAGGCCGGCGGCGTGGTCCCGCCGGGCTTGGCGTCGTCGACGTCGTCATCCACCGTGCTGCCGGCGGACAGGAGATCGAAGGCGTACTCGGTGGCGAAGTTGCCGCCGCAGGACTCGTCGAAGTTGGAGTACTCGCCGGAGACGAAGGCGAGACCGTGCCCGGCCGGGGCCTTGGCGTCGATCTTCAGGCGCAGCTTCACATCGATGTGGGCGCCGGCCTTCAGCGGGCTGATGGTCCCGGCCTTGTGGTCATCTCCCACGTTCTGCCAGGCCGGGAACGCGGCGGTCGACCACTGGAGTTGGAAGGCGTCGTCGATGACGTTGTAGCCGCCCTTGTCCGTCGCGTGGAAGTTGACGCTCGGGGAGACCCTGTCCATGGACTTCTTCGTGCCGTTCGTCACGCGCACCGAGAAGCTGGTCGTGGCGCCCGCGACCAGCTTGGACGGCAGGCCGGTGACGACGGTGGTGAGCTTGCCCTCGGGGACACAGCTCGGCTCCTCCGGCTCCCCCGCCTCCTCCTGGGCGTCGGCGAGCGCCTTGTCGGCGGCCTCCTTCTCCTTGAGGGCCTCCTTCAGGGCGTTCTGAACCTTGCCGTACTCCCGTACGGCCGCCACGCGGGCGTCGTCGCGGGCGCGGTCGGCCGCCGTGGCCTTCTCGTCGGCGGTGGTCTTGGCGCCCGCCGCGGACGCGGCGGCGGTCTCGGCGTCGGTGACGGCCTTCTCGGCGGCCGTCTTCTCCTCGTCGGTGGCGGTCTCGGGCAGCGCGGCGAGTGCGGCCTTGGCGTCGGCGAGCGCCGTGTCGGCGTTCGCCTTCGCGGTGGCGGCGGCGGTCGCCTCCGCCCTGGCGGCCTTCGCGGCGACGCTGAGAGGCGCGTCGTCGGAGAGAGCCGCGTCGAGGACCACCCTGGCTGCCTGGTGCGCGGCTTCGGCGTCGTCGTACGCCTTCTGCGCCTTCTCGGCGGCCTTTTCGAGTTCCTCGATGGAGGGCTTGTCCTGCGAGCCCCGCTGCTGCGCCTGCGACGCGACGGACGCCTTGGCGTCGGCGAGCGCGGGGGTGACGGAGAGCAGGACTACGGGGGTGGTGACGGCGGCGACAACGGCCGTGGCAAGCATGCGGCGAATCTTCAACGGAGTCCTTCACGGGTCCGAAAAACAGGTGAGAAAGCGGGATTTGAAAGCTGGTGCGAAAGGTGTTGAGGCAACCCCAGCGGTGGCATCACGCGGGGCTTCGCCCGGATCGTATGACCGAAAACACCGCTGGCGGAAGCACGTTAAACGGGCGAAGGGTGTGGCACGGAGCCCTCACGTGCCGGACAATCGCCGCATAGGGGGATAGTTGCTTTCCCCACACAGGTCACTTTTGTGATCCATGTCATTGCATGGAGGGCAAGGTGTGACGCCTCCCCGGCCCTCGGTGCCGCCCTCGCGAACTCCGGCCGCCGATCATTGACGCCGTGGCGTCCCGCGCACGGCCGCCGGCACCACTGCCGGCGGCCGTGCAACGGGACCCAGGGGTCGAACGAATCAGCGGCGGCCGAAGATCTCGCGGTCCGGGCCGAGGTGGAGGAAGGTCGTTTCGCCCGTGGCGTCGTCCAGGCCGTCATTGTCCGTCACCGCGTAGACCTCGCCGTTCCCGGCCGCGGTCAGGCCCTCCAGCTTCTCCTGCGTCCAGCCGTTCCCCGCGCGGAGGTCGGGCAGGACGTCGTGGGCCAGCTTCTTCGGGAGGACGCGCAGCGGGCCCGACAGGGCCGGCGAACTCGGGAGGTCGACCGTGTAGATCCGCTTGGTCTTCGCGGACGGGCCGTTCAGCTTGTCCCGTTCGATCACCGCGAGCTTGTCGCCGACCGCCGTGATCTCGGAGAGGCCGATCCAGTCGCCCGGCGTGGTGGTGGTGCCGATCCGGTAGCCGTACCAGCTCCAGCTGTCGGCCTCGACGTCGTACCGGCCGAGGCGGACCGTGCCCGCCGGGTCCGTCTTGACCTCGCGCTGGAGCGTCGCCCAGACCACCTCGTGGCCCCGGCGGTCGGTGGT
>NZ_JBHXRX010000036.1:0-91476 GCF_042714995.1 Streptomyces sp. NPDC058665 | reverse complement strand
AAGGCGGAGGATCATCCTCGTACTGGACGTACTTGGATGACTCCGACAACGCAGCGAGCGCGCGTGCCAGACGCCGTGGGCCAGACGGGACTTCTAAAACACGCCCTAGGCCCTGTCCGGTGGGTCGACGGGGCGGCCCCGAGTTTTCGGTGGTCGCCCCCTCTCTGCTCAGAGCGCCAGGTGCCGCCGAAGTGCCTTTGCGAGTTCGGCCATGCGTTGGCGTGGCACCGAGCCGACCCGCTGGAGAACACGCTCCGCGGTCACGGCACGGATCTGCTCGCACTGAGCTTTCGAATCCTTGGGCAGGCCGGATTCACCCGCACGGAGGAAGACCTGGAACGAGAGGACGCGAGAGGTGTTCGACGTCAGAGGCACCACGGTGACCACGCCTCTCCCGTTGCGCTCCACCGACTCGTTGGCACCGTCGTTGGAGATGATCACCGCTGGTCTGCGCTTGTTGGCCTCGCCGCCCCGCGCCGGCTCCAGATCGACCATGTACCCAGGTAGGAACACTCACGCCACCTGGTCGCCCTCCCGCTGCCCCATGGAAAGATGAGCCAAAACGTACCGATCCGAGGAGATGACCGGGTGCCTGGCACAAATCTGACCCGTGAAGAGGCGCAGCAGCGGGCGCGCCTCCTCACCGTTGACTCGTACGAGATCGACCTCGATCTCAGCGGCGCGCAGGAGGGCGGGACCTACCGGTCCGTCACGACCGTACGCTTCGAGAGCGCGGACGCCGGGGCGGAGACCTTCATCGACCTGGTGGCACCCGCCGTCCACCAGGTGGTGCTGAACGGCAAGCAGCTCGACGTCGCCTCGGTCTTCCGCGACTCGCGCATCGCGCTGCACCATCTGCGGCAGGGCGCGAACGAGCTGACGGTGACCGCGGACTGCGAGTACACCAACACCGGTGAGGGTCTGCACCGCTTCGTCGACCCGGTCGACCAACAGGCCTATCTCTACACGCAGTTCGAGGTGCCGGACGCGCGGCGGGTGTTCGCCTCGTTCGAGCAGCCCGACCTCAAGGCGACGTTCCGGTTCACGGTGACCGCCCCGGAGGGCTGGACCGTGGTCTCGAACTCCCCCACGCCGGAGCCCGAGTCCAACGTGTGGCGCTTCGAGCCGACGCCGCGGATCTCGACGTACATCACTGCGCTGATCGTCGGTCCGTACCACTCGGTGCACAGCGCCTACGAGAAGGACGGCCAGTCGGTGCCGCTCGGGGTCTACTGCCGGCCCTCGCTGGCCGAGTACCTGGACGCGGACGCGATCTTCGAGGTCACCCGGCTCGGCTTCGACTGGTTCCAGGAGAAGTTCGACTACGCGTACCCGTTCGCCAAGTACGACCAGCTCTTCGTGCCCGAGTTCAACGCGGGCGCGATGGAGAACGCGGGCGCCGTCACCATCCGCGACCAGTACGTCTTCCGGTCGAAGGTGACGGACGCGGCGTACGAGACGCGCGCCGAGACGATCCTGCACGAGCTGGCGCACATGTGGTTCGGCGACCTGGTCACCATGGAGTGGTGGAACGACCTGTGGCTGAACGAGTCGTTCGCGACGTACACCTCGATCGCGTGTCTCGCGCACGCGCCGGAGTCGCGCTGGCCGCAGTCGTGGACGACGTTCGCCAACTCCATGAAGACGTGGGCGTACCGGCAGGACCAGCTCCCGTCGACGCACCCGATCATGGCGGAGATCACCGACCTGGACGACGTGCTCGTCAACTTCGACGGGATCACGTACGCGAAGGGGGCGTCCGTCCTCAAGCAGCTCGTGGCCTATGTCGGCCAGGACGAGTTCTTCCGGGGCGTACAGGCGTACTTCAAGGCGCACGCGTTCGGGAACACGCGCCTCTCGGATCTGCTCGGCGCGCTGGAGGAGACCTCCGGGCGTGATCTGAAGACCTGGTCGAAGGCGTGGCTGGAGACGGCCGGCATCAACATCCTGCGGCCCGAGATCGAGCTGGACGAGGCGGGGCACGTGGCCTCCCTCGCCGTACGGCAGGAGGCGCCCGCGCTGCCCCCGGGCGCGAAGGGCACGGCGGTGCTGCGCCCGCACCGCATCGCGATCGGCTGCTACGACCTGGCCGAGGACGGGAAACTGGTCCGGAGCAGCCGGATCGAACTGGACGTCGACGGCGAGCTGACGCCGGTGCCGTTCCCCGCCAACACGCCCAGGCCCGCGGTCATCCTGCTCAACGACGACGACCTGTCGTACGCGAAGGTGCGCCTCGACGAGGAGTCTCTGCGGGTCGTCACCGCGCACCTCGGGGACTTCGCCGAGTCGCTGCCGCGCGCGCTGAGCTGGGCGTCCGCGTGGGACATGACGCGTGACGGCGAGCTCGCCACGCGCGACTACCTGGCGCTCGCGCTGTCGGGCATCGCCAAGGAGACGGACATCGGCGTGGTGCAGTCGCTGCACCGCCAGGTGAAGCTCGCGCTGGACCTGTACGCGGCACCGGAGTGGCGCGAGGCGGGGCTCACCCAGTGGACGGAGGCGACGCTGGCGCATCTGCGGACGGCGGAGCCGGGCAGCGACCACCAGCTGGCCTGGGCCCGCGCGTTCGCGGCGACGGCCCGTACGCCGCAGCAACTGGATCTGCTCCAGGGGCTGCTGGACGGTTCGGAGTCGGTCGAGGGCCTGGCCGTGGACACCGAGCTGCGCTGGGCGTTCGTCCAGCGGCTCGCGGCGGTCGGGGTGTTCGACGAGGACGAGATCGCCGCGGAGTACGAGCGCGACCGCACGGCGGCGGGCGAGCGGCACGCGGCGGCGGCACGCTCGGCGCGCCCGACGGCCGAGGCGAAGGCCGAGGCGTGGGCCTCGGTCGTGGAGTCCGACAAGCTCCCGAACGCGCTCCAGGAGGCGGTCATCGGCGGGTTCGTCCAGACGGACCAGCTCGAACTGCTCGCGCCGTACACGGAGAAGTACTTCGAAGTGGTCAAGGGCGTGTGGGACTCGCGCAGCCACGAGATGGCGCAGCAGATCGCGCTGGGTCTGTACCCCGCGCTCCAGGTGGCGCGGTCGACGCTGGACGCGACCGACGCCTGGCTGGCCTCGGCGTCCCCGAACGCGGCGCTGCGGCGCCTGATGTCGGAGTCCCGGGCGGGCGTGGACCGCGCGCTGCGCGCCCAGGAGGCGGACCGGGCGGCGAGCTGACGGGCCGGGGATCGGGGCCGGGTCCGGCCCCGATCCCCTGGTTCGGCGGTGGACGGCAGGGCATCATCCGAGACGATGCGAACGAAGGAGATGCCGTGCCCCCGATCGTCGTCCTCATCCTGGTCGTCGGTCTCGTGGCGATGGTCCCGCTGATCAGGAACCAGCTGCGTGACCGACGACTGCGCAAGGGCATCGAGCAGCACTTCGCGGAACTCTTCGGGCCGCCCCCGGTCCCGGGCGCCGGTGGCCCGCTCGACCTGAGCGTCCCCGCCGACCGGCTCATCCACGAGCTCGCGGAGACAGGGCGGGGCCGGGGATTCCTGTCCAGGAAGGGAAGGCCCCGCACCCGGGAGATCGGTGCCGAGTTGGCGCTGATCAACGGCAAGCAGCAGATGCTTGAGGCGCACGAGTACGTGCGGGCCGAACTCGGCGTGAGCGCCGCGCGTGAACTGGAAGCGGCGTGGGACGGGATCGGCACCTGGCGCGGATAGCTCCACGGGAGCGGCCCGCGTGGCACACGTGTGCCACGCGGGGCCTTCTTCAGGAGGCGGGCGGCCGACCTGTCAGACGCGGTGCTGCTTCTTGGACTTGTCGAGGACCATCACCAGGCCGGCGATCACCGCGAACGCCGCCAGGGGCGTCAGCACGTACAGGCCGAGGGTCTCCACGACGGTCAGGCCGGGGCCCGGGTCGTCGCCGTCGTCGCGGTTCACGGCGAACACGGGAGACGACATGAGCAGCATCATCAGCGTCGTTCCGGCCATGACGGCACCGGCGCGCAGGGCGTTCTTCTTGTCCACGGTGCCAACGTAGCGAACCCGCCCGGCAGGCGCGCGCCCGGGGGTCCCGTACAAGGTGTCAATCCGTGACAGAGGGCCGCAATACGCTCATCAGGCGGTGCAACCGGGGCGAGGCGGCCAGCTCCTCCAGCGTCATCGGCCGGCCGTCGGCGTCGGCGACCGGCAGCCGCCAGTTCGGGTACTGGTCCCATGTCCCGGGCAGATTCTGCGGTCTGCGGTCGCCCACCGCGTCCGGCAGCCAGACACCGATCATGCGGGCCGGTGTACGCAGCAGGAAGCGGTGGACCGCGCGGATCCGCTCCTCCTCGTCGCCCCCGTCGGGCGGCAGCAGGCCGAGCCGGGTGAGGGTGGCGAGCCACTCGGCGACCTCGGCTGACTCCTCGCGCAGCTCCTCCTCCAGCGGGCGGCCGAGCAGCCCCAGCCGGTGCCGGAGCTCCACATGGCCGCCGGTGAGGCGCGCGGCCGTGGACGGAAGGTCGTGGGTGGTGGCGGTGGCGACGCAGTCCTCGCGCCAGCTCTCGGGGGGCAGCGGCAGGCCCGTGCCCTGCCAGTCGCGCTCGAACCAGAGCACGGACGTGCCGAGCACCCCGCGGCGGTGCAGTGCCTCCCGTACGCCGGGCTCGACCGTGCCGAGGTCCTCCCCTATGACGACGGCGCCCGCGCGGTGCGCCTCCAGCACGAGGACGGCGAGCATCGCCTCGGCGTCGTAACGCACATACGTGCCTCGCGTCGGGTCCGCGCCGGCGGGCACCCACCAGAGCCGGAACAGGCCCATCACATGGTCGATCCGCAGGGCGCCCGCGTGCGTCAGCAGCCCGCGGAGCAGTCCTCGGTACGGCGCGTAGCCGGAGGCGGCCAGTACGTCGGGGCGCCAGGGCGGCAGCCCCCAGTCCTGCCCGTGGGCGTTGAAGGCGTCCGGCGGGGCGCCCACGGACATGCCTTCGGCGAAGGCGTCGCGCTGCGCCCAGGCGTCGGCGCCGTCGGGGTGCACGCCCACCGCGAGATCGTGGACGATGCCGACGGCCATGCCCGCGTCCCGGGCGGCGCGGCCCGCCGCCGCGAGCTGTTCGTCGGTGAGCCAGGCCAGCCAGCTGTGGAAGCCGACGCGGTCGATCAGCTCGTGCCGTGCCCGGCCGGTCTCGGCGGAGCGCGGGTCGCGCAGGCCGGGCGGCCAGTCGCGCCACCGGGAGCCGTGCACCTCGGCGAGCGCGCACCAGGTCGCGTGGTCCTCCAGGGCCTGGCCCCGCTCGGCCAGGAAGTGGTGGTAGGCGGCCCGGCGGCCGGGGCCGAGTGGGACCTCGCGGACGATCTCCAGGGCCTCGCGCTTGAGCCGCCACACGGCGTCGCGGTCGATCAGCGCGTCCTTCTCCAGGACGGCGGCGCGCAGTCCGGCGGCCTGCTCCAGCAGCGCGGCGAGGCGCGCGGTCCCCTGCCCGGTGACGTACGCGTACTCGGGGACGGCCTCGACCCGCAGATGGACGGGGTCGGGGAAGCGGCGCGACGAGGGGCGGTACGGCGAGGGGTCGGTCGGGTCGCCGGGGACGGCGGCGTGCAACGGGTTGATCTGGACGAAACCGGCGCCCAGCTCCCGGCCGGACCAGGTGGCGAGCTCCGCGAGGTCGCCGAGGTCACCCATGCCCCAGGAGCGGCCGGACAGCAGGGAGTAGAGCTGGACGAGGAAGCCGTGCGTACGGGGCGGGGGCTGCGGCACCTCGCGCGGGGCGACAACGAGCACGGCGCCCGCCGTACGGCCGTCGGCGGCGACGGCGGCCAGCCGGTGCACCCCGAGCGGCAGACCGGGCCAGGAACGGCCCTCAGAAGCCCTGAGGGGCGTGCCCGCAGCCGATGCGGGCGCGTCCGGCGGCGGGGCGTCGGGCGAGGGCCACTCGACCGTGTCGCCCTGTTCCGTCTCGACGCGCAGGAGCGTGCCCGGCGGCAGATCGGCCAGCGCCCGAGGAAGAGCGGGAGGCAGCACCCCCACGGGTGAACCGCAGGGCGTCCCCGTCGTTCCCGCGCCGGTGGTGGCGTTCCCGGGAGTGGTCCACACGACCACGGTGGGCGGCAGCAGACGGCTCGCGGCGGCGGACTCGGCGCGGGTCAGCGCGTCCTGGACGGCCTCGTCCGTGGACGCGTCGACGCCCAGCGCGGCGAGCACCGCGACGACCGTCTCGCCGGGGACCGGGACGGCGACGTCGGGGCTCGGTGAGTGGACGGTGGCGACACCGTGCAGCGCCGCGAGCCTGGCCAGGCCCATTCAGACTCCTGAGAACTCCGTGCCACCGGCCGTACCGGGCGCGGTCGGCTCACTGGTGAGAGGTGCGGCGTCGGCGAGCGGGGGCTCGCTGGTGAGGGGGGCGGCGTCGGCCAGGGGCGGTTCGCTGGTGAGCGGGCCCGGCGTGTCGCTGGTCAGCGGTCCGGGCAGCGTGACGGCGAGGGGCTCCTCGCCGGCCGGGTCACCAGGAACCGCCTGTTTGGAACGGGCGGTGGGAAGCAACTGTGCGGCGGCCATGGCGGCGCCTCCAAAGACGGCTCGGACAACGGGACACAGCAGCCCTACCCAGTCGGCACGGCCACAGACGTAACTCTCCTGGGGACCTAGGGCGTGTATGAGAAGTAGCGTCGTCCGCCCACCGGGGGGGACTTCTCGTACATGCCCTTAACGTGCCCCGGCTCACGCTGCGTTCCCCGAGCGGCAGTTGACCCTCCCTGCCTATCACAACCGGCAAAAAGGGCACAACGGCCACGCGCATTGACACCTTCAGCCCAGGGTGGTGGGCTCGACGCCGATCGGCCGGACAGACCGGAACTCAGGGAGCCACGAGGGGAGCAGGGGCGTGCAACTCGGGCGCAGAAAGCGGACGGCGACAGCCGTCGCGGTGGCCGTGATCGGCGGACTCCTGGGCACGGCGCCCGGCGCGACGGCGGCACCCGCCGACCCGGGCGCCACGGCGGCCACCACTCCCGACGCGGAGACGGAGTCGGGTCTGCCCGCCGTCTGGCCCCGTCCCCAGTCGCTCAAGGCGGGCGGCCAGTCCGTCACCCTCGGTGACGAGGTCACCGTCGTCGCGGCCGAGGAGACGGATCCGTACGCCGTCGACGCCCTGAAGGAGGCGCTGCGCGAGGCCGGGGTCCGTACGGTGCGTACGACAGCCCCGCCCGTGTCGGGCCGCCCCGCGCCCCCGCCGACCGGCGACGGCCCCGTCGTCCTGGTGGGCGGCAGCGGCGCCCAGAACGCGCTGAGGGCCCTGCGGGCACGGGAGAGAACCGATCTGCCCTCCGGCGGCTACCGGATCGCCGTGGGCACCGTCGGGGGCCGCGAGACGATCGCGCTCGACGGGGTCGGCGACGACGGTCTCTTCCACGCGGCCCAGACCCTGCGCCAGCTGATCGTCGGCGCACCTGGCCGGGCCAGGGTGCCGGGCGTTCTCGTGCGGGACTGGCCGGGCACCGCCGTACGCGGGATGACGGAGGGCTTCTACGGTGACCCGTGGGGCCATCAGGAGCGGCTGTCGCAAGTGGACTTCATGGGGCGGACGAAGCAGAACCGCTACCTCTACGCGCCGGGTGACGACGCCTTCCGCCAGGCGCGCTGGCGCGAGCCGTATCCCGCCGCGCAGCGTGCGGAGTTCCGCGACCTGGCCGAGCGCGCGCGGCGCAACCATGTGACGCTCGCCTGGGCCGTGGCGCCGGCCCAGGCCATGTGCATGTCCTCCAAGGACGACGTCAAGGCGCTCAACCGCAAGCTCGACGCGATGTGGGCGCTGGGGGTGCGCGCCTTCCAGCTCCAGTTCCAGGACGTCAGCTACAGCGAGTGGCACTGCGACGACGACCGGGACACCTTCGGTTCCGGTCCCGGTGCCGCCGCGAAGGCGCAGGCGCGGGTCGCGAACGAGGTGGCGGAGCATCTCGCGCGGCGGTACCCGGGCGGTGAGCCGCTGACCGTGATGCCGACGGAGTACTTCCAGGACGGGGCCACCGAGTACCGCACGGCGCTCGCCGACGACCTCGACGGCCGGGTGCAGGTGGCGTGGACGGGCGTCGGCGTGGTGCCCCGCACCATCACCGGAAGCGAACTGGCCGGTGCGCGGGAGGCGTTCAAGCAGCACCCGCTGGTGACGATGGACAACTACCCGGTCAACGACTACGAGCAGGGGCGTATCTTCCTCGGCCCCTACACGGGCCGTGAGCCCGCCGTCGCCTCCGGCTCGGCGGCGCTGCTCGCCAACGCGATGGAGCAGCCGTCCGCGTCGCGTATCCCGCTGTTCACGGCCGCCGACTACGCGTGGAATCCGCGCGGCTACGAGCCGCAGGAGTCCTGGCAGGCGGCGATGGACGATCTCGCGGGCGACGACGCCGAGGCGCGTGAGGCGATCGGCGCCCTCGCCGGGAACGACTCCTCGTCGATCCTGAACCGGACGGAGTCGGCGTATCTGCGCCCTCTGCTGGAGGAGTTCTGGCGTACCCGTACGGGGCCCAGGGCCGCGGAGAACCCGAAGGCGAGGGACGCGGCGGCGAGCCGGCTGCGGGCCGCCTTCACGGTGATGCGCGAGACCCCGGAGCGTCTGTCCGGCACGGCCGGCGGGCGGCTGGACGACGAAGTGCGGCCGTGGAGCGAGCAGTTGGCGCGGTACGGGCGGGCCGGTGAGCTGTCGGTCGACATGCTCCAGGCGCAGTCGCGGGGCGACGGTGACGCCGCCTGGCAGGCGTCGCTCAGCCTCGAACCGCTGCGGGAGGCGGCGGCGAAGGGCACGGTCACGGTCGGCAAGGGCGTGCTCGACCCGTTCCTGGACCGCGCGGCCAAGGAATCGGCCGCCTGGACCGGCGCCGACCGCTCGGCCGGCCCGGAGGCCCGCGCCACCCGGAGCACGGACGCGTACACGGTCGGAGTCGGCCGCGCCCGCCCCGTGGGCGTGATCACGACCATGACGGAGCCGGGAACGGGCGACGGCGCCTCCGTGGAGGCGCATGTCCCGGGCGAGGGCTGGCGGAGGCTGGGGCCCGTGTCGCAGAGCGGCTGGACGCAGACCGACGCGAAGGGGCTCCGCGCCGACGCCGTACGGATCACCTGGCCGGACGTGCCGGGCGCGGCGACGCCGTCGGTGCGGCGCGTCGTGCCGTGGTTCACCGACGAGCCGCGGGTCCGGCTCGAACTGGCCCGCGATGTGGCGGACGCCGAGATCGGCGGGAAGGCCACGACCGTCGAGGCGGAGCTGGAGGCGCAGCGTCCGGGACCGATCAGCGGCGCGCTGACGGCGAAGGCCCCGAAGGGCGTCAAGGTGACGGTGCCCGAGCGGGTGACGGTGCCGCGCGGCCTCCGTACGACGGTGCCGGTCCAGGTGACCGTCCCCGAGGGCACCCCGGCGGGTACCTACCGGGTGCCGCTGTCGTTCGGCGGTGAGGAGCGCACGCTGACGGTGCGGGCCTCGCCGCGTACGGGCGGGCCCGACCTCCTAAGGACGCCGGGCGCGGTGCCCTCGTCGTCGGGCGACGAGACGCCCGACTTCCCCGCCGCCGCCGCGAGCGACGGCGACCCGGCCACACGGTGGTCGTCCCCCGCCGAGGACGGCGCGTGGTGGCAGGTGGAGCTTGCGGAGCCGGTACGGCTCGGCCAGGTGGTCCTGAACTGGCAGGACGCGTACGCGAGCGCCTACCGGATCCAGGTGTCGGCCGACGGCCGCTCGTGGCGCGACGCGACGCGGGTCGAGGACGGGCGGGGCGGGCGTGAGTCCGTCCGCATGGACGCGAAGGACACCCGCTTCATCCGGATCCAGGGCGAGCGACGGGCGACCCGCTTCGGTTACTCGCTGTGGTCGGTCGAGGCGTACGCGGTCATGGAGGCGACGCCGCCGCCGTCTCCGTAAGCCGCCGCCTTCCTGAGGAGGGCACGGCCTGCGACCCCGAAGGGGCATGCCTGAGCGGCACACGGCGCGTCGCGCCCCGGCACGACGAAGGCCCGGATCCTAGGCAGAGATGCCGTCGATCCGGGCCACCGCGTCCTCGGCGCCGAAGGGTTGCAGATACGGCATCCAGCGCGGATCCCGGTGTCCGGTCCCGATGATCCGCCAGGCGAGCCCCGACGGCGGCGCGGGCTGGTGCCGCAGTCTCCACCCCAGCTCCCGCAGGTGCCGGTCGGCCTTGACATGGTTGCAGCGGCGGCAGGCCGCCACCACGTTGTCCCACACGTGTTTCCCGCCCCGGCTGCGCGGGATGACGTGGTCGACGCTGGTGGCGACGCTCCCGCAGTACATGCAGCGCCCGCCGTCCCTGGCGAACAGCGCACGACGGGTGAGGGGAACGGGCCCCCGGTAGGGGACCCTTACGAACCGTTTCAGCCGTACGACGCTGGGTGCGGCGAGCACCTGGGTCTCGCTGTGCAGGAAGGCGCCGGATTCCTCAAGGCAGATGGCCTTGTTCTCCAGAACGAGGACGAGCGCGCGACGGAGCGGTACGACACCGAGCGGCTCGTACGACGCGTTGAGGACCAGGACATGTGGCACGGTGCCTCCTAGTACGCCGGCGGCGCGTGGCTCGCGCCGGGACGATCTGTCTCAGTCTCTCCTCATGCCTGGTCGAAACGCCACCACGTCTTGGTAACGGGCTCGGAGTGTTTTCGCCCACACCCCCTCCGGGACCCCTGACCTGGCGTGTCCGTGCCCCCGTACCTTCCTGCGACTTCGCCCGCCACCCGCGCGTGAGGAGTGTCTCTCCCTCCCGCGGGGCAATGGAGCGGAGGCGATGCCCCGTTAGTGTGGTTGGTCCCCGCCCGTGTTTCGCAGGAGGTCCCGCCGTGTCCCCGTCCGCCCCGTCGGTCCCCGGCCCGTCGCCCGAGCCCGCCACACTCGACGAGGCCGCGGACCGTGCCAACGAAGCCGCGGGCTGGGTGGAGCAGAACTGGTCCACCTGGCTGAGCATCGGCCTGCGCATCCTGCTGATCGTGGTGATCGCGCTCGTCCTGCGCCATGTCCTGCGGCGCACCATCACCAAGCTGATAGCGCGGATGAACCGCAGCGCCACGGCCGTCGAGGGCACGGCCCTCGGCGGCCTCCTGGTGAACGCCGAGCGGCGCCGGCAGCGCTCCGAGGCCATCGGCTCGGTGCTCCGCTCGGTGACATCGTTCCTGGTCCTCGGTACGGCCGCGCTGATGGCGCTCGGGGCGCTGAACATCAATCTGGCACCGCTGCTGGCATCGGCGGGCGTCGCCGGTGTGGCCCTCGGCTTCGGCGCGCGCAATCTCGTCACCGACTTCCTCTCCGGCGTCTTCATGATCCTGGAGGACCAGTACGGGGTGGGCGACACCATCGACGCGGGCGTCGCGTCCGGCGAGGTCATCGAGGTCGGCCTGCGGGTGACCAAGCTGCGCGGCGACGACGGCGAGATCTGGTACGTCCGCAACGGCGAGGTGAAGCGGATCGGCAACCTGAGCCAGGGCTGGGCCACGGCCGGCGTCGATGTGACGGTCCGGCCGAGCGAGGACCTCGACAGGGTCCGCGACGTCATCACCTCGGTCGCGGAGAAGATGGCCAAGGAGGACCCCTGGGCCGAGCGGCTGTGGGGTCCGGTCGAGGTCCTGGGGCTGGACTCCGTCCTGCTCGATTCGATGACGGTGCGGGTGAGCGCGAAGACGATGCCGGGCAAGGCGCTGGGCGTGGAGCGCGAGCTGCGCTGGCGCATCAAGCGGGCGTTCGACGCGGCGGGCATCCAGATCGTCGGCGGACTGCCCCTGGCGGGCACGGAGGCGGCCCCGGCCGACCCGGCGGCGGCCGTGGCCGCGCCGTCGGCCCTGGCGAGCCCCACGTCGCCGCAGTCCCTCGCGGCGGCGCCGATAGCGCAGCAGCAGGCCCCCAACCCCAATCTGACCAAGTAGGACCGGTTCAGGGGCCGATTCAAGGACCGGCCCAGAGACCGGCTCAGGGACCGGCTGACGAACCGGTCCAGCGGCACCGAATCGAAAGTCCGTCGCACACGCGCCCCCGCAGGTAACGCTTTGGTTGCCTCGGGGCGTCGGTCGTTTTACGGGTATTGACTGCTCCCCGACGCCCGGCCTACTTTCCTCCCATCAAATAGGAAACTTTCCTAACAGTGTCGCCAAGCGCGACACACGGGAGAGCTGTCGCCGAAGGGCAGGTGCACGCCGTGAGCGATCCGTCCACGCCGTCCCCGGGCACACCACGCGTCCTGCGCGCGATGAACGACCGCGCCGCACTGGACCTGCTGCTGGCACACGGCACCCTCTCCCGTACCCGGATCGGCAAACTGACCGGCCTCTCCAAGCCGACCGCCTCCCAGCTGCTGGCCCGCCTGGAGGCGGCCGGTCTCGTCGTCGCCACGGGCACCACCGAAGGGCGGCCAGGACCCAACGCCCAGCTGTACGCGGTCAACGCGGGCGCCGCCCACGCCGCCGGGCTCGACGTGAACCCGGAGCGCATCCTCGCCGCCGTCGCCGACATCACCGGCGCCACCGTCGGCCGGTTCGAACTGCCCACGCCGGGGCGCCGGTCGGCCGACAGCGTGGTGACCCAGGTGACCGACGCCCTGGACGGCGCCGTGAAGGCCGCCGGTCTCGCGCGCTCCGACGTGCACCGCGTCGTCATCGGTACGCCGGGCGCCTTCGACCCGTCGACCGGACGGCTGCGGTACGCCTCGCACCTGCCCGGCTGGCACTCCCCCACGCTGCTCGACGAACTGGCCGCCGCCCTGCCGATGCCCGTCGAGTACGAGAACGACGTGAATCTCGCGGCGGTCGCCGAACAGCGGCTGGGAGCGGCCCGCGGCCACGACGACTTCGTCCTCCTGTGGAACCAGGAAGGTCTCGGCGCCTCCCTGGTCATCGGCGGCAGGCTGCACCGCGGCTTCACCGGCGGCGCCGGCGAGGTCGGCTTCCTGCCGGTGCCGGGCACTCCCCTCGTACGCCAGGTGGTCAAGGCCAACAGCGGCGGTTTCCAGGAACTCGCGGGCGCCCAGTCGGTACCGCGTCTCGCGCGCGGTCTCGGCATCGAGACCCCGGAGCAGCCGTACGCGGACGTCGCCGCCGGCCTCCTTACGAAGGCGGCGGCCGGGCACGAGGACGACCCGCGGCTGGCGGAGCTGCTGCGGCTGTTCGCGCAGCGGCTCGCCACCGGTCTCGCGTCCGTGACCGCGGTGCTCGACCCCGAGGTCATCGTCCTCGCCGGTGGGGTGACCACCGCAGGCGGAGAACCGCTGCGCGCGCTCGTCCAGGCGGAACTCGCCGAACTCGCCGCCTCCAGGCCCCGGCTGCTCATCGGTGAGGTGCGGCGGGACCCCGTGCTGCGGGGCGCGCTGGAGAGCGCCCTCGCGACCACCCGCGACGAGGTCTTCGACACCTCCCGCTGACCCGTCCGCCCCCGGCCTCCGAGCCCACTCGACACCCACACCATCCCTTTCAGGACCTTTCAGGACCCGAACGACACCGGGAGTTCCGTCATGCCCACAAACCGCCGTCTGACCGCTTCCGCCGTCGCGGTCGCCGCGTTGTCCGTCCTCGCCGCCGCGTGTACGGGGCAGTCCGGCGAATCCGCGTCGGACGACCCGAACGCCAAAACCACGATCACCTTCTGGCACGGCTGGAGCGCGCCCTCCGAGGTCAAGGCCATCAAGGACAACATCGACCGCTTCGAGGACGCCCACCCGAACATCAAGGTGAACGTCATCGGCAACATCAACGACGACAAGCTCAACCAGGCGCTGCGCGCGGGCGGTTCGAAGGGCCCGGACGTCGTGTCGTCCTTCACCACCTCCAACGTGGGCAAGTTCTGCTCCTCCGGCGCCTTCGCCGATCTCGGCCCCTTCATAAAGAAGGACAAGATCGACCTTGAGAAGACGTTCCCGAAGGTGCTGCTCCAGTACACCCAGTTCGAGGGCGACCGCTGCGCGCTGCCGCTGCTCAGCGACGCGTACGGGCTGTACTACAACAAGGACGCCTTCAAGGAGGCGGGCATCACAGCCCCGCCGAAGACGATGTCCGAACTGGCCGACGTCGCCAAGAAGCTCACCAAGCCCAAGGGCGACAGCTACGAGCGGGTCGGCATGATGCCGACGTACCACGGTTACGAGACGGTCGTGGACCACTACATGTCGAGCTGGGACCACGCCTACTTCGACAAGGACGGCAAGTCCAACATCGCCAAGGACCCGGCCTTCGCCGAGATGTTCACGTATCAGAAAAAGCTCGTCGAGGACCTCGGCGGCTTCGAGAAGCTGGAGAAGTTCCGCAGCACCTTCGGTGACGAGTGGGGCGCCAAGCACCCCTTCCACACCGGCCAGGTCGCGATGCAGCTCGACGGCGAGTGGCGGCTCGGCATGGCCGAGGACGCGGGCGCCGACTTCGAGATAGGCGTGGCACCGATGCCCGTCGCCGACGACGAGGCCGACAGCTACGGCAAGGGCTTCCTGTCCGGCACGATCATGGGCATCGCGCCGCAGAGCAAGAAGCAGAACGCCGCCTGGGAGCTGGTGAAGTACATGACCACCGACACGAAGGCGGTCGTGGAGTTCGCCAACGGCATCCGCAACGTGCCCTCCACCCTCCCCGCCCTCAAGTCGCCCGACCTGGACTTCGACCCGCGCTTCAAGACGTTCCTCGACATCGCCCAGCATCCCAAGTCCAGCACCCCCGACGGCGCGATCAACGGAGCGACGTACCAGCAGACGCTCCAGGACTTCGGCTTCCAGTACGAGAAGGGCTCCGTGAAGGACCTCCAGGAGGGTCTGGAGAAGACGGCGGAGCAGATCGACCGCGACATCGAGCAGGCCAAGTAGCGGGCGGGGAAACCGGCTGATGTCCAGCAACACGCTCCGTTCGAAGCGGCGCAGGGGCGCGCTGCGAACGGTGGCGTTCATGTCGCCCTGGTTGATCGGGTTCTCGGTCTTCTTCGCGTATCCGCTCGTGTCGACCGTGTACTTCTCCTTCATGAAGTACGACGGTTTCAACTCCCCCGTCTGGAACGGGCTGGGGAACTGGTCGTACGTCTTCAGCGACTACCCGATGTTCTGGCCGTCGCTGCGCAACACCCTGTGGCTGGTCCTGGTCATGGTCGCCTGCCGGGTCCTGTTCGGTCTCGGTGTCGGCCTGCTGATCACCAAGATCAAAACAGGCACCGGGGTCTTCCGGACCCTGTTCTACCTGCCGTATCTGGCGCCGCCCGTCGCGGCGACGCTGGCCTTCGTGTTCCTCCTCAACCCTGGTACGGGGCCGGTCAACACGATCCTCGGCGATCTCGGACTGCCCACACCGGGCTGGTTCAACGACGCCTCCTGGTCCAAGCCGGCGCTCACGGCGCTGGCGGTCTGGGGCATCGGCGACCTGATGGTGATCTTCATGGCCGCGCTGCTCGACGTACCGAAGGAGCAGTACGAGGCGGCCGAGCTGGACGGCGCGTCGCCCTGGCACCGGTTCCGGTTCGTGACGCTGCCGAACATCTCCCCGATCGTGCTGTTCGCCGTGGTCACCGGTGTCATCCAGGCGATGCAGTACTACACACAGCCACTGGTCGCGGGCAAGGTCGCCTCCGGCGTCATCGGCGGCTCCGGCCAGCAGTTCGAGCCCGGCTATCCGGACAAGTCGACGCTGACCCTGCCGCAGCTCGTCTACAACCTCGGCTTCCAGCGCTTCGACTACGGCGCCGCCTGCGTCGTCGCGCTCGTCCTGTTCGCCCTGGCCATGGTCTTCACCGCGTTCCTGATGCGGCGTCGCGGCGGACTGATCGGAACGGGTGACTGACCATGACCCAGCAACTCCTGGACGCGCCCGGCCAGCCGGTGAAGGGGTCCGACGCGACGACACCGGCGGCCCGTACGGCGCGCCGCAGGGCGGTGCTGCACTGGATCGCCGTGCACGCGCTCGGTGTCGCCGCGGCGCTCTTCTTCGTGCTGCCGTTCGTCTTCCTCTTCCTCACCTCGGTGATGAGCGACCAGCAGGCACTCACCCGCGACCTCACCCCGAACAGCTGGGAGTGGGGCAACTACACCAAGGTCTTCGACACGCCGGGCTTTCTGACCTGGTGGAAGAACACCCTGCTGTACGCGGGGCTCGGGACGCTGCTGTCGGTGCTCTCCTCGATCCCGGTGGCGTACGCGCTGGCCAAGTTCCGGTTCCGCGGGCGGCAGTTGTCGCTGATGCTCGTCATCTCGATGATGATGCTGCCGCCCCAGGTGATCATCATCCCGATGTATCTCTTCTGGGCGAAGCAGTTCGACCTGTCGGGCACGCTCTGGCCGCTGATCATCCCGATGGCGTTCGGCGACGCGTTCTCCATCTTCCTGCTGAGGCAGTTCCTGCTGACGATCCCCGACGAGTACCTGGACGCGGCGCGCGTGGACGGCTGCGGCGAGTTCCGTACGCTGCTCAGGGTCGTCCTGCCGATGGCGAAACCGGGCATCGCCGCGGTGGCGCTGTTCCAGTTCTTCTACGCGTGGAACGACTACTTCGGGCCACAGATCTACGCGTCGGAGAACCCGGCGGCCTGGACGCTCAGTTACGGGCTGGAATCCTTCAAGGGCGCGCACCACACCGACTGGAATCTGACCATGGCCGCGACCGTACTGGTCATGGCCCCCGTGATCGTCGTCTTCTTCTTCGCACAGAAGGCCTTCGTCGAGGGCGTCACACTGACCGGAGTGAAGGGCTAGGGCCTTTCTTATGGATCTTGCTGGGCTCGCGGTCCCTGGTGCCGCGCCTCGCCGCGTTGTCGTCAGTCGGCATGGCTCCGCCATGCCTCCCTCCTCCGCCTTGCGATCCACGGCACCAGACCCCGCTCCCTCATCCAGCCCGACCCATAAGAAAGGCCCTGGCAACAACACATGAAACTCGCAGTAGTGGGTGGCGGGTCCACCTATACACCTGAGTTGATCGACGGCTTCGCCCGGTTGAGGGACACGCTCCCGATCAGTGAGCTCGTGCTCGTCGACCCGGCGGCCGACCGGCTGGAGCTGGTGGGCGGTCTCGCTCGGCGGATCTTCGCCAAGCAGGGGCACCCCGGCCGGATCGTCACCACGTCCGACCTGGACGAGGGCGTGGCCGGCGCCGATGCCGTCCTGCTCCAACTGCGCGTCGGCGGACAGGCCGCGCGCCTGAACGACGAGACCTGGCCGCTGGAGTGCGGCTGTGTCGGCCAGGAGACGACGGGCGCGGGCGGTCTCGCCAAGGCGCTGCGTACGGTCCCGGTCGTGCTGGACATCGCCGAGCGGGTACGGCGCGCCAACCCGGACGCGTGGATCATCGACTTCACCAACCCGGTGGGTATCGTGACGCGCGCCCTGCTCCAGGCCGGGCACAAGGCGATCGGACTGTGCAACGTCGCGATCGGCTTCCAGCGGAAGTTCGCGAAACTGCTGGACGTCGCCCCCTCGCAGGTCCATCTGGAGCACGTCGGGCTGAACCATCTGACGTGGGAGCGGAGCGTACGGCTCGGCGGCCCCGACGGCGAGGACGTGCTGCCGAAGCTGATCGCCGAGCACGGCGACACGATCGCCGCCGATCTGCGGCTGCCGCGCCGGGTGCTCGACACCCTCGGCGTGGTGCCCTCCTACTACCTGCGCTACTTCTACGCGCACGACGAGGTCGTCCGGGAGCTGGGCACCAAGCCGTCGCGGGCCGCGGAAGTGGCCGAGATGGAGAAGCAGTTGCTCGCCATGTACGGGGACCCGGCGCTGGACGAGAAGCCCGAGCTGCTGGCCAAGCGCGGCGGCGCCTTCTACAGCGAGGCCGCGGTCGATCTCGCCGCCTCGCTGCTGGGTGAGGCGGGCGGCGGCGGCAGCCCGGTGCAGGTCGTCAACACGTACAACAACGGCACGCTGCCGTTCCTCGCCGACGACGCGGTGATCGAGGTCCAGGCCCGGGTCGACGCCTCCGGCGCGACGCCGCTGGCCGTGCCGGAGCTCGACCCGCTCTACGCGGGGCTCGTCGCGAACGTCACCGCCTACGAGGACCTGGCGCTCCAGGCCGCGCTGCACGGTGGGCGCGACCGTGTCTACAAGGCGCTGCTGTCCCACCCGTTGATCGGTCAGTACGAGTACGCCGATGGCCTCACCGACCGGCTGATCGCGCACAACCGGGAGCACCTCGCGTGGGCGTGAGCCGTACCGAGCCTGCGGCGGGGCGCGGCAGCGTCCTGGCCGTCGACGCCGGGAACAGCAAGACCGATGTGACCGTCATCGGTGCGGACGGATATGTGCTCGGGGCGGCGCGCGGCGGTGGCTTCCAGCCGCCGGTCGTGGGCGTGGAGCCGGCGATCGACCGGCTCGCCGCGATCGTCGCCGACGCGGCGGCCGACGCCGGCCTCCGTACGGAGGGGATCGCCGACCATGTCTCGGCGTGTCTGGCCAACGCCGATCTCCCGGTGGAGGAGCGGGAGTTGGCGTCGGCGGTGCAGCGGCGCGGCTGGGGGCGCACCACCGAGGTGCGCAACGACACCTTCGCGATACTGCGTGCCGGGCTGCCGGGCGGCGCGGAACCGCGCGGGGTCGCCGTCGTGTGCGGCGCGGGCATCAACTGCGTGGGCATGCTGCCCGACGGCCGTACGGCGCGCTTCCCAGCCATCGGACGGATCTCCGGTGACTGGGGCGGCGGCTCCGGGCTCTCCGAGGAGGCGCTGTGGTTCGCGGCGCGCGCCGAGGACGGACGGGGCGAGCCGACGGAGCTGATGCGTACGGTGCCTGGGCACTTCGGCCTCGGCTCGGTGTACGAGCTGATCGAGGCGCTGCACCTGGGGCATGTCCCCTTCGGGCGCAGGCACGAGCTGGCGCCGGTCCTCTTCGCGACCAGCGCGGCGGGTGACGCGGTGGCCAGGTCGCTGGTCGACCGGCTCGCCGCCGAGGTCGTGGCGCTCGCGGGAGTGGCGCTGGAGCGGCTGGGGCTGCTGGACGAGGAGGTTCCGGTGCTGCTGGGCGGCAGTGTGCTGGCCGCCAGGCACCCGCAGCTGGACGACGGGATCCGGGAACTGCTCGCGGCCCGCGCGCCGAAGGCCGTGGTGGGGGTGGTGACGGCGCCGCCGGTGCTGGGCGCCGGGCTGCTGGGGCTGGATCACACCGGCGCGCCGCCGCACGCGCACGCCAGGCTGCGGGCGCACTACGGCGCCTGACGTGGTGACAGGTGCGCGCGCCGCTGACGGGGCGCGCACCGAGCGCGTAGGGCCGCCGCCCCCAATTCGGACACTCGCGGACCCGCGCACACGGGAACCGATCACGGGTCCCTGACGTATTCAATGGGGGGAGCATGGTAGGGGGATCGTGCTCCACCGGCACGCTTGGTCCGCACAAGATCGCGTCAAGGCTTGTGTGGATGCCGGTCCCTGCGGCCATACTGCTGGCCGGGAGCCGTCCCTCCGTCCGCCGAGGGGCGCGACGCCGCCGTCAGTGACCGAGGGGGAGGTCAAGTGACATACCCGCCGAACGTGCGCACAGCGCCTGTTCCGGCGCCGACGCACGCGCCCGCGCAGTCGGCTCCACCACCCGCGCCGCCGCCGCCCGCGCGGCACGGTGCCTGGGCGGAGATCAGGGAGCGCCTGCGCGCGGCGGCGACGACGGAGCCCGGCCGGCTCCAGATCATCGGGGCCGTCCTGGCCCTGCTCGTCGTGGTGTTCGGGGCGGTGACGGCCTTCCAGGTCGCCGACCGGGCCTCCGCCGCCGAGGACGTCGTCGGCCGCAGCCAGCCACTGAGCGCGGACGCGGCGAACATCTACCGCTCACTCGCGGACGCCGACACGGCCGCCGCGAGCGGCTTCCTGGCGGGCGCGCAGGAGCCCGCGACCGTACAGAAGCGGTACAGGGACGACATCGACACCGCGTCCAGGCTGCTGATCAAGGCCGCGACGAACACCGACAGCACGAGCGACTCCGGCCGCCAGATCGCCACGCTCAACGAGCGACTCCCGCGCTACACGGGCCTGATCGAGCGCGCGCGGGCCAACAACCGGCAGGGGCTGCCGCTCGGCGGCGCCTATCTGCGGTACGCCAACCAGCAGATGGCGAAGGAGATCCTGCCCGCGGCCGAGAAGCTGTACGCGTCGGAGACGGCCCGGCTCGACCAGGACACCGACAGCGCCCGGGTGTGGCCGTTCCTGGCCCTCGGCGCCGGCGTGGTCGCCCTCGGTTTCCTGGCCTGGGCGCAGCGCCGTAACTACGAGCGGACGAACAGGGTCTTCAACCACGGGCTGCTGGCGGCGACGGCCGCCTCCACCGTGGTGCTGCTCTGGCTCGCGGTGGGGCACACGGTCGCCCGCACGGATCTGAACAGCGCCAACGCGCACGGCCAGGCGTCGCTGAAGGTCCTCAACGACGCCCGGATCAGCTCGCTGAAGGCACGGGCGAACGAGAATCTGACCCTGGTCGCGCGCGGCGCCGTCCTCACCAAGGACGGCAAGAGCGACCAGTACGAGACGGACCATCTGAGCGACATGAAGTCCCTCGGCACGGCGCTGGAGGACGCGCGGAAGCTCGCCGACGACGAGGCGGGGTCCCGGCCGGTCGGCCAGGCACGCACGGCGGCCACCGAGTGGCAGAAGCGGCACAAGTCGGCGAACGACACCGACAAGGCCGGTGACTACGAGGGCGCCCTGGAGAAGGTCATCGGCGACAAGGACTCGACAGGACAGTCCTTCGACCAGGTGGACGAGGCGCTCGCGAAGGCGATCGAGCACGAGCAGAAGGAGTTCACCGACTCCGCCGAGGGCGGGCGCGACGCGCTGACCGGCCTGGCGATCGGTGCGGTCGTACTGGCCCTGCTGGGCGCGATCGGCGCGATCCTGGGCATCAACCGCAGGCTTTCGGAGTACCGGTGACAGGGGGAGGAATGACAACCGACGCCACGGACACCAACGCGCCGCGCGAGCCGTACGGGTCGCCGGAGACCGTGCGGCGGCCGGCCGGCCGCCGCACGGGAGTCACGATCGCCGCCGCCGTCGCTCTGACGGCGACGCTCGCCCTGCTGCCGCTCTCGCGCGACAGCCGGACGCACGACGGGCGGGAGTCGCGGGAGGTCGCCGCCGAGGCCGCGCCCGAGGCCGCGGCTGCTCCCGAGTGCGACGAACCGGAGCGCAGCCTGCGGCCGTCCTCCGCCGACGGACCGAGCATCGACCGCATCAAGGCACGCGGCGATCTGATCGTGGGCATCGACCAGAACAGCTTCCGCTGGGGCTACCGCGATCCCGCGAGCAGCACCATCGAGGGCTTCGACATCGACCTCGCGCGGGCCATCGCGGACGACATCCTCGGCTCCCCCGACAACATCATCTTCCGTGCCATCCCCACCAACCAGCGGGTCGGCGCCCTGGAGAACGAAACGGTCGACCTGGTCGTGCGGACCATGACGATCAACTGCGCGCGGATCGAGCAGGTCGCCTTCTCCACCGCCTACTTCCAGGCCGGCCAGCAGGTGCTCGCGCCCAAGGACTCGGACATCACGGGGTACGACGAGTCGCTGTCCGGCAAGCGCGTCTGCTCGGCGGAGGGCTCGACGGCGTACGACCAGCTGGCGGAGAACTCGTTCGGCGCGACGTTCAAGGACGAGGGCGACGACACCGACCGGGACGAGGACAAGCTGACGGTGCCGAACCAACTGGACTGTCTGGTACGGCTCCAGATGGGCGAGGTCGACGCGGTCGTCACGGACAACGCGCTCGCGGCCGGCCAGGCGGCCCAGGACCCGGCGGTGGAGCTGGTGGGCGAGCCGTTCACCGAGGAGTACTACGGCGTCGCGGCCAAGCTCGGCAACGACGACCTGGTACGCCGGGTCAACCAGGTCCTGGTGGAGTACCGCGCGGGCGGCGCCGACAGCCCCTGGATGAAGTCGTACAAGAAATGGCTCGAAGCCGGACTGCCCGGCATAACCGCGCCGCCCGCGGCGAAGTACAAGGACTGAGGACGGGGTAGCGAGAGCTGAGGGGTCGGCCCCCGGAACGAGGAACAACGACCGACGACCGCGCACCGGTGACGGAAGCGGTCAGGGCAGAGCGGAGAGGTGATCGATGGGCGACGCGGGCTCCTTCCCCGGATCGACGGGGAGGTCTGCCGGTCCGGCGATGGACCGGGACGAGGCGGACCGCGCCCTCGCGCGCCTCGGCGCCGAGCACGAGGCGATCGAGACGTCCCTGCTCGCCCTCCAGGACCACGCGGGCCGCCGGCTGCTCGAAGGGGCCGCCCTCAGCGGGGTCACCAAGGACCGCTGGGCCTCCACCGAGCAGACGATCACCCTGCTGTGGAACTACTTCGACGCCTACTCCGCCGCCCTGCGCGGCGCCCGTGAGGCCCGTGCCCGGCTGCGGTGGCTCAACCAGCAGGATCTGGTGGACCTGACCGAGAAGCTGCGGGGCCGCAGCGTCACGGTCGCGGGCTCCGCCACCGCCGCCACCTCGATCACGGGGCCGGCGAAGCTCTCCGAGCAGTTCACGCTCGCCGAACTGGTCGCCCGGATGAACGAGCTGTACGCGCAGTCGCTGGACATGGTCGTGGCGTCGGACTCCGTCTGGTCGGCGCTGCCCGCGCGGATAGATCTGCTGGCCGCCGAGCTGAACCGGACCCGTTCGCTGGCGCACTCCGCCGGGGTCAGGCCCGGGGAGCACCCGGCGGGTGACGAGCTGGAGGCGATCACCGACGAGCTGAGCACGCTGCGCGCCCAGGTGATCTCCGATCCGCTGGCCTTCTGGCAGCCGGTGCACGGCAGTTCGGCGCCCGGCGGCGGCAGGCCCGACACCGAGCGCTACGACCGGGCGGCCCGCGCCCTGGAGGACGTACGCCGGGAGATCGACGCGGTGCTGACGGTGCGCCAGGACTCGGAGGCGCGGCTGCTGCGGCTGCGGGACGTGCTGTCGCGCGCCGACCGTACGCTCACCGAGGCCCGCTCCGCGCGCGGCGAGGTGCTGGCGAAGATCGCCGCCTCCGAGGTGCCCGCGGTGAGCGGGCCGCCGACGGCGCTCCAGGAGCGGCTGTCGACGGCGGCCGAGTACCGCAGACACGCGCAGTGGCACCGTCTCTCGCCGCTGCTGGAGTCCCTGGAGCGGGAGGCCGAGGACGAACTGCACCGGGCCCGCGAGTCGTTGACGGCTGTCACGGCGCCGCTCGCGGTCCGGGCCGAGCTGCGGGGCAGGCTCGACGCGTACAAGGCGAAAGTGGCGCGGCACGGGCTCGCCGAGGACATGATGCTGACCGAGCGCTACGACGCGGCCCGCCGGATGCTGTGGAGCGCGCCGTGCGATCTGCGCGTGGCCGAGCAGGCGGTGCTGCGCTACCAGCAGGCGGCGGCCGAGGCACTGGCCCAGCGGCAGTCCGGGCCCACCGACCGCAGGGGGCATGTGTGAGCACCGACGGACCGGTGGCCGATGGAGCAGTCGACAGCAATCCGAGCGAGCGGGGGGACCGATGAGCGGGACGAGGAGATGTCAGCGCCCCGGTTGTGAGGGGTCGTACGAGGACATGGGCGGCGGTGAGCTGTACTGCGACACCTGCGGTCTGGCCCCGGTCGTCTCGCCGACCGGCATGCTGTCGTCGCCGCCCACGGGGATCACCGGCGGCGGCAGGGAGAGCAAGTCGAGCGGCAGGGGCAGTGGTTCGGCGCGCAGCGGTTCATCCCGGTCCTCATCGCGTGCCTCCTCGCGCTCGTCGACGTCACGGCGTTCCGTCTCGGGGCGGCTGTCGCGTTCGCTCTCCGGCCGGCTCTCCAGCCGGTCGGTCTCGGTCCGCAGCTCCGGCGCCGCCACCGGCACATCGGCGCGCAACCGGCTGGGCGCGGGCCTCGTCTCCGTACCGGACGTGCCGAAGCCCGATCCGCGCTCGGCGGTGATGGCGAGCCCCGAGGTCCCGGAGCGCAAGCGGTACTGCTCGCGGTCCGACTGCGGTGCGCCGGTGGGCCGTTCGCGCGGTGAGCGGCCGGGGCGTACGGAAGGGTTCTGCACCAAGTGCGGCCATCCGTACTCGTTCACGCCGAAGCTGAGCGAGGGCGATGTCGTCCACGGGCAGTACCAGGTCGCGGGCTGTCTGGCGCACGGCGGTCTGGGCTGGATCTATCTCGCGGTCGACCGCGCGGTCTCCAACCGCTGGGTGGTCCTCAAGGGCCTGCTCGACACGGGTGACCAGGACGCCATGGAGGCGGCGATCTCGGAGCGGCGCTTCCTCGCCGAGATCGAGCACTCCAACATCGTCCGCATCTACAACTTCGTGGAACATCTCGACCAGCGCACCGGCTCCATGGACGGCTACATCGTCATGGAGTACGTGGGCGGCAAGGCGCTCAAGGAGATCGCCAACGAGCGGCGCTCCCCCGACGGCAAGCGTGACCCGCTGCCGGTCGAGCAGGCGTGCGCGTACGGCATCGAGGCGCTGGAGGCGCTCGGGCATCTGCACAGCCGCAATCTCCTCTACTGCGACTTCAAGGTCGACAACGCGATCCAGTCGGAGGACCAGCTCAAGCTCATCGACATGGGCGCGGTCCGCAGGATGGACGACGAGGAGTCGGCGATCTACGGCACCGTCGGCTATCAGGCACCGGAGGTCGCCGAGGTCGGCCCGTCGGTGGCCTCCGACCTGTATACGGTCGCGCGCACGCTCGCGGTGCTGACGTTCGACTTCCAGGGGTACACGAACGTGTTCGTGGACTCGCTGCCGGACCCGGACAACATCGACGTGTTCCGGACGTACGAGTCGTTCTACCGGCTGCTGGTGCGCGCGACCGACCCCGATCCGGCGCGGCGGTTCGCCTCGGCGCAGGAGATGGCCGAGCAGCTGACCGGTGTGCTGCGCGAGGTCGTGGCGCTCCAGACGGGGCGTCCGCGGCCGGCGCTGTCGACCCAGTTCGGTACGGAACCGCGGGTCACGGACACGCAGTTGTTCGCCGAGACCGGGCAGGACGTCTCGCGGCTGGGGGTCCGGCCGGAGCCGGTGCGGGCGGGTCTGTTCGGGCGCCGCGACAAGTCCGCGCGGTCCACGGGAAGCGCGAACGGCTCCGCGCACGCCTCCTTGGGAGGCTCTGCCGCCCCCTCCTCGCTGCCGCCGGGCGCGGGCCGGTACGCGGGCACGGGCGTACCGGCACCGCTGCCCGGCCACCCGGCGATCCAGCCGCCTCAGGCCCCCTTCGGGGCACCGCCCCCGCTCCCGCCCGGCGCCCCGCAGGGCGGCGTCCCGGCACCCCGGAGCGGTCCGGGAGCGGGCGCCCCCGGTGCCCCCGTCCCCGGCCGCCCCGCCGTCCCCGCCATGGAATCCGTCGAGACCGGCGCCCCGCTCGCGCCCATCGACGCGCCCGCCACGGCGCTGGCGCTGCCGGTGCCCCGGGTCGACGCGAAAGACCCGAACGCCGGCTTCCTCGCCGGACTGATGGCGTCCGCGCCCGCCGAGTTGATCTCCGCGCTGGCCGAGGCGCCCGCCGACTCCGTCGAACGCCGGCTGCGTGAGCTGCGCGCCCGCCTGGAGATGGGTGAACTGGTCACGGCCTCCGAGGCATTGACAGAGCTGGAGGCGCGCCACCCCGACGACTGGAGGGTCGTCTGGTACCGGGGCATCGCCTCGCTGGTGACCGGTGAGAACGAGATCGCCGCGCTCTCCTTCGACGCGATATACGACGCGTTCCCGGGCGAGGCCGCGCCCAAGCTGGCGCTCGGAGTCTGCGCCGAGGTGCTGGGCCAGCTCGACAACGCGGCCGAGTACTACCGCCTCGTATGGATGACGGACCCGAGCTATGTCAGCGCCGCGTTCGGACTCGCCCGGGTGCAGAACGCGTCGGGGGACCGGATCGGAGCCGTACGGACACTGGAGTCGGTCCCCGAGGCGTCGATCCACTACACGGCGGCCAGGATCGCGGCCGTACGGTCGCGGCTACGCCGCCGTGACCTGCGCGCACAGTCGCCGCTCGCCCTGCCGGGAGCCATGCCCGACACACCGCTGATCGACGATCTGAGAGCGGCGGCCGACCAGGTTTCGCGGCTGGGCCAGTTCGGTCTGGACGCGATGCGCCGCGAGCAGTTGTCGACGGAGGTTCTGGGCACGGCTCTTGACTGGGTACTCTCCGGTGGTCCGGGGAATCAGCCCGGACAGACCTCGCTGCTCGGCAGTGAACTGGACGAGCGTGGTCTGCGCTTGGGACTGGAGCGCTCGTACCGGGTGCTCGCCCGGCTCGCTCAGCGTGGCGAGGAGAGGATCGACCTGGTGGAGCGGGCCAACCGCTTCCGCCCCCGGACGTGGGTGTGATTGATGTCGCAGATGCACCAGCCGACAGCCCTTTCGAGGTGTCCCAGCTGCGAGGAGCCGCTGGAGTCGGGCGACCTGTTCTGCGGTGCGTGCGGGTACGACCTGTCGGCCGTACCCCCGCCGCCGGACGACCACCCCACGATCGTCATCAACGGCGCCCCGGCGTCGGCCGGGACGGCTCCGGGCGCCGCCCCCTCCGCGCCTGCCTCGGGCGCCGTCGACTGGCCGAGCGCCGCCCGGACGGACGGCTCGGCCCCGGCCGCGCCGGTGCATCTGCCCGGTGAGCTGCCGGGGCTCGACTCCGCCGGGGTGCCGCTGTCAGGTCACACGTCGGCCGGGTACGCGTCCGTGCCGCCACCCGCGCACGCGCCGGCCGCTCCGCCAGCCCCACCGGCCCCACCCGCTCCCGCCGGTGACTTCGAGCTGCCCGCGCCCGCGGGCGTACCGGCGCCGGCGATGCCCGCAGGTGCGCCGCCCTCGGTCCCCCATGTCACGGACCCGCCCCCGGCCGACCCCGCCGACCCCCGTACGGCGCCGCCCGCGGTCCCTGCGGGTACGAAGCTCTGCGTGGCCTGCCGCGCGGGCCACGTCGACACGGACGGCTACTGCGAGAACTGCGGTCACGCCCAGCCGCGCGAACGCGACCATCTGGAGCAGGAGTTGGACGCCGTGGCGGCGGTCAGCGACCGCGGGCTGCGCCACCACCGCAACGAGGACGCGTTCGCCGTGTCCTCGGCCGCCCTGCCGGACGGTTCGCCGGCCGTCATCGCGATCGTCTGCGACGGCGTGTCGTCGGCGACCCGCCCCGACGAGGCGTCGGCGGCTGCCTCCTCCGCCGCCAACGAGCTGCTGCTGGCGACCCTGCCGCGCGGTACGCACCCCCAGCAGGCGATGCACGAGGCGATCGTGGCCGCCGCCGAGGCCGTCAACCTCCTTGCCGCCAGGCCGGGTCGGGACGACGGCCACGAAGCGGCGCACCGCGCGCAGAACGCGCCGGCGTGCACGATCGTCGGCGCGGTCGTGGCGAGCGGGCTGCTGGTCATCGGCTGGGTCGGCGACAGCCGTGCCTACTGGGTCCCCGACGACCGCACGGGACCACCCGCCCGGCTGACCGAGGACGACTCCTGGGCCGCCCAGATGGTCGCGGCGGGCCTGATGAACGAGGCGGAGGCGTACGCGGACGAGCGCGCGCACGCCATCACCGGCTGGCTCGGCGCCGACGCGTACGAACTCGAACCGCACACGGCGTCCTTCAAACCGGACCGTTCCGGTGTCGTGGTGGTGTGCACGGACGGCCTGTGGAACTACGCGGAGAGCCCGCAGGAAATGGCACGTGCCCTTCCGCCCGACGCCGCCCAACAGCCCCTGCGCAGCGCCCAGGTGCTGGTCGGACACGCGCTCGACGGTGGGGGCCACGACAACGTAACAGTGGCCCTGCTGCCGTTCGCCGTACCACAGCAAGGGGCAGGATCCGCCTACAGCACGGCCTGAGCACCCCACTGCCCGGACCCACTGCCCGGACCACCGGCGGGACCCGGCGGCCATGGACGGGAGCCCGGTCCGATCCCGGGCGTCAGCCCGCCCGTTGTCCCGCTGTCCCTCTCATGTCTTCTGAACTTATTGCCAGTGGAGCGTCAAGGAGCCGATACAGATGGCGAACTTCTCGAAGTCGACCGTGCCGCAGTTCTCCGTCGATGTGTACCAGAACGAGTACCTGCCGGAGGGCGGGCGAGAGGTGAACGCGATCGTGACAGTCACCTCCACCGGAGGTGGTACGACCGGCGGGGTGCCCCTCACGGGAGCGTCCCCCAGGCCCACGAGGCCGCCGGGCGAGGGCCCCGACGCGGCCGTGGTGATCATGGTCGACTGCTCGGGGTCGATGGACTACCCGCCGACGAAGATGCGCAACGCCCGCGACGCCACGTCCGCCGCCATCGACACCCTGCGCGACGGTGTCGCCTTCGCCGTCGTCGCCGGTACGCATGTGGCCAAGGAGGTCTACCCGGGCAACGGCGCCCTCGCGGTCGCGGACGCCGCCACCCGCGCGGAGGCCAGGAACGCCCTGCGCAAGCTGAACGCAGGCGGCGGTACCGCCATCGGCACCTGGCTGCGGCTCGCGGACCGGCTGCTGTCCTCGGCCGATGTGTCGATCAGGCACGGCATCCTGCTCACCGACGGCCGTAACGAGCACGAGACCCCGGAGGATCTGCGCGCCTCGCTCGACGCCTGTGCGGGCCGGTTCACCTGCGACGCCCGTGGCGTCGGTACGGACTGGGTGGTGAAAGAGGTCACAGGCATCGCCTCGGCGATGCTCGGCACGGCGGACATCGTCGCCGATCCGGCGGGCCTGGCCGCCGACTTCACGGAGATGATGGAGAACGCGATGGGCAAGGAGGTCGCGGACGTCGCCCTGCGGCTCTGGACGCCCGTCGGTGTGGAGATCAAGTTCGTCAAGCAGGTGGCGCCGACGGTCGAGGAGCTGACCGAGCGGCGTACGGACGCCAACCCCCGTGCCGGGGACTATCCGACGGGCTCCTGGGGCGACGAGTCCCGTGACTACCACGTATCGGTCCAGGTCCCGGAGGCGGGCGTCGGACAGGAGATGCTCGCGGCGAGGGTCTCGCTGATCCTCCCGGCGGCCGACGGCACGTCACAGGTGCTGTCCCAGGGGCTGGTACGGGCGGTGTGGACCGACGACATGGCGGCGTCGACGTCCATCAATCCGCAGGTCGCGCACTACACCGGCCAGGCCGAACTGGCGCAGGTGATCCAGCAGGGCCTGGAGGCCCGCAAGTCGGGGGACTTCGACGGCGCGACCGCCAAACTGGGCCGCGCGGTACAGCTCGCGTCGGACTCCGGGAACGCGGATACGGCGAAATTGCTTTCGAAGGTAGTGGACGTGGTCGATGCGGCGACGGGTACTGTGCGACTGAAAGCGAAGGTGGCGGACGCGGACGAGATGACTCTGGAAACTCGCTCGACCAAAACCGTTCGCGTCAAGAAATAGCGAACAGCGACAAGCAGCGAACAGCAGCGGCCTGCGGGCCGGACGAGGAGAGGGGGAAGCGCCGACATGCCGACTTGCCCGAACGGACACCAGTCGGGTTCCGACGACTGGTGCGAGGTCTGCGGCCATCGCATGGCGGCCGGAGCCGGTGCTCCCGCCGGTTCGGTGCCGCCGCCTCCGCCACCACCGCCCGCGCCCGGATACGGCTACCCTCAGGACCCGAACGCGACCGCGCAGGCGGAGCTCTGCCCGCAGTGCCGTACGCCGCGTGAGGGCAACGCCCTGTTCTGCGAGGAGTGCCGGTGGAACTTCCTCACCAACACGGCGACCTCGTACACACCGCTGGCGCCGCAGCACCAGGGGCCCGGTGGCCCGGGAGGCCCGGGGGGCGCTCCGCCTCCCGGACTCAACCTGCCGCCGGGCTTCCAGGCCCAGCAGTCGCCGCCCCGGCCGCCCGACCCGTACGACTACCAGGGCTCGCGCCCTTCGCAGCTGAACCGGCCCGCCGAGCCGCTGGCGCCCGATCAACAGGGTCATCCGGGTGGGCTCGGACCGCAGGGCGGACCTCCCGGGCCCCCCGGATTCCCCGGACCTCCTGGGCCGCCCGGTCAGCAGGGGCCTCCGCCGCCCCCGCCGTACCAGCAGCAGGGACCGCCTTCGCCTCCCTCGTTCCAGCAGTCGGGGCCGCCGGCCCCGCCGCAGCAGACCGGTGGCGACGACTGGGTGCTGCCGCCGCCCTCACAGGCGGGTGCCCCGGCGCCCCCGCACCAGTTCCAGCAGGGACCGCCGCCACAGCAGCAGCAACAGCCGCCGCACCAGTACCAGCCGCCCGGCAACTGGACCGCGGTCGTCGCTCCGGACCGTGAGTACTTCATGGCGATGATGCAGCGCAGCGGCCCCGAGGCGACAGGCCTCAAC
Organism: Streptomyces sp. NPDC058665; assembly: GCF_042714995.1. Classification (NCBI taxonomy): domain Bacteria; kingdom Bacillati; phylum Actinomycetota; class Actinomycetes; order Kitasatosporales; family Streptomycetaceae; genus Streptomyces; species Streptomyces sp. NPDC058665. The sequence goes on along the minus strand of NZ_JBHXRX010000036.1, from coordinate 61,407 downwards.
CTGCCCGCGTACTCACCGGAACAGCACCTTCCGATGACCGGGAACCAGATCACCATCGGCCGTCGGCGCCATTCCACCGGCGAGTCCCCGGACGTCGACCTGTCGGTGCCGCCGGAGGACCCGGGCGTCTCGCACCAGCACGCGGTCCTGGTCCAGCAGCCCGACGGCGGCTGGGCGGTCGTCGATCAGAACTCCACCAACGGCACGACGCTGAACGGCGCCGAGGACCCGATCCAGCCGTACGTCCCCGTCCCGCTCAACGACGGCGACCGCGTGCATGTGGGCGCCTGGACGACGATCACGATCCGCCGGGGCTGAGTGGCCAGACGTACGGCCCCGAGGGATCGTCCAGCCAGGCCCACTGCCGGTCGGGGCCGACCGTGATGCCGAACCTCTCCCGCTGCGGGCGCCCCTCGCGCTCCCAGAGGGAGAGGGCCTCGTGCGGGTCCAGGCTGCCCGCCGTGAGCGAGAGCATGAAGCGGAAGAGATCGTTCTCCAGCGCTCGCCGGGGCAGCCCGCCGATCCGCTGGAGAACGGGCAGCGCGGGCTCCTCCTGCCCGCCCCGCAGGGGGACGAAGAAGGCCGACGTATGCAGGAAGTGCCCTTCCAGGTAACGGCCGTGGGCGGATTCGCCGACGTCCAGCGCGATCAGCCCGGTGGACAGCGGCGAGAGGATCCGCGCCCCGTCCGCGCACTGCGCCAGCCAGCCGGACGGCACGGCGGGCAGCGTGCAGGTCACGATGATCCGGTCGAAGGGCGCCCGCCGGCGGCAGCCGAGGGCGCCGTCTCCCGTGACGACGGTGGGCCGGTATCCGGCCGCCGCGAGGTGCGTACGGGCGGACTCCGTGATCTCCGGATCCAGATCGATCGTCGTCACGCGGTCGTCGCCCAGCCGGTGCGAGAGCAGCCCCGCGTTGTAGCCGGTGCCCGCGCCGATCTCCAGGACCGTCTGCCCGTCGCGCACATCGAGCGCCGCGAGCATCCCGGCCATCAGGGAGGGCTGGCTGCTGGACGAGATCAGTTCACCGTCCCGTACGCGGGTGGCCAGCGCCCCGTCCGCGTACACGCCGCGCAGCCAGCGCAGCCGCCGGACCGGGTCGGGGTCCTCGCACCAGAGCCGGTCGTGGCCGCCGGGCCGGCTGACGAAGTAGTACGGGACGAACAGATGCCGCGGCACCTCCTCGAAGGCCGCGCGCCAGGCCGGATCGTCCAGGACCCCCTCGGCGGCCATGCCGCGCACCATGGCGGCACGCGCCTCGGCGGCGACGCCATCGACCTCGTCGCCGGGCTCGTACGCCTCGCGGTGCTCATGGTGAACGCCCATGGTTCCACTGTCCTGTGTCACGAGCGCGGAAGCGAGCAGTACCGGCTGCCGGACCGGAGGTAACCGGATTCGGGACCGGAAAGGGCAGGTCGAAGAGGCAGGTCCTAGACCTCAGGTACTCGGCCGGTGCGTCTGAGACGATGGAGGGGTGAACAAGATTCCGCGCGGCACGCTTTCGGAGCAGACCTTCTACGAGCAGGTCGGCGGCGAGGAGACCTTCCGGCGCCTTGTCCACCGCTTCTACCAGGGAGTTGCCGAGGACCCGCTGCTCCGGCCGATGTATCCGGAGGAGGATCTCGGGCCCGCCGAGGAGCGGTTCACGCTGTTCCTGATCCAGTACTGGGGCGGTCCCCGCACATACAGCGACAACCGCGGCCACCCGCGGCTGCGGATGCGCCACGCTCCGTTCACCGTCGACCAGGCTGCGCACGACGCGTGGCTGCGGCACATGCGGACGGCCATCGACGAGCTGGGACTCTCGGAGGAACACGAGACGCAGCTCTGGAACTACATGACGTACGCCGCCGCGTCGATGATCAACAGCTGAGGCAACCGGTAGGGACCGGCCGTGGGCCCCTCGCTTCTGCCCCGGAATGCGGAACTCCCGTTCCGGACAACGGTCACGATCCGGTCAAAGTCCGGCCGTAAGCGGTTTCCGCCGACGGCTGCCCTCTGAAAGTATCCGAGCTCCGGGGCGGGCGAGGGATCGGCGGGGGGACGCGTGACAGGGTTCGTCTTCCTGCGCGTCCGCGCGCACCGTCTCCTGCTCGCCGCGGCTCTGCTGGCCGTTCTTCTCACCACCTGCGTCCTGTCAGCCCTGACCGCCTTCTCCGGCTCCGTCGGGGACGCGGCGCTGCGCCACACCCTCCAAGGGCGCGAGGCCGCCGCGGCAGCGCTCGTGATCACCGCGCAGGTCCCGGCGGGCGACCGGGAGGCCGCGAACGAGGCGGCGTCCAAGGTCGCACGGGAAGCGTTCGACGGGCTGCCCGTCACCGTACGGAAGCTGGAGCGTTCAGGGTCGTACGCGCTCCCCCGCGCCCTCCAGCCACCCGCGGCGCGCAAGGGCGAACCCGACCTCACGCACTTCGCCACGCTCGACCGCTCGCGCGTACGGCTGGTGACGGGCGCCTGGCCGGACGGGGCGGAAGCCTCCGGCGCGGCGCCCGTGCAGGTCGCGTTCCCCGAAGAGGCCGCCACCCAGCTCGGGCTCAAGGCCGGGACGCGGCTCACCCTCGTCGACCGGCTGGGCGACCAACCCCTCACGATCCGGGTCACGGGCATCTACCGGCCGGCCGATCTCACCGACCCGTACTGGAAGTTGGACACTGTCGGCGGCCAGGGTGTCCAGACAGTCACCTTCACCACCTACGGCCCGCTGCTCGCCGACCCCGCCCTGTTCGACTCCGGGCGGCTCCCGGCGGGTGACCTGTCGTGGCTGGCCGCCGCCGATTTCCGGTCCGTCACCACCGGCCGTATCGGCTCGCTGCGTGCCGCCGCCGAGCGCGGCCCCAAGTCCCTCGCCGCGCAACCGGTGTTCGACGGCGGTGTGACCGCGCGGACCGCGCTGCCGAGCGTGCTAGACCGGACCGAACGCGCGCTGCTCGTGTCGCGCTCCACGCTGCTGATCGTCGCCGTCCAGCTCGTCCTGCTCGCCGCCTGCGCCCTGCTGCTGGTCGCGCGGCTGCTGAGTACGGAGCGGACCGGCGAGACCGATCTGCTGCGGGCGCGCGGCGGTTCACGGCGCCGGATCGGCTGGCTCGCCACGGTCGAGGCCCTGCTGCTGGCGCTGCCCGCGGCGATCTGCGCGCCGCTGCTCGCCGGACCGCTGACCCGGCTGCTCGCCGAACGTGGCGCGCTCGCCGAGATCGGGCTCCGGCTCGGTGACACCTCGACCGCGGAGGTGTGGCTGACCGGCGCCGGGGTCGCGCTGGCGTGCGCCGCCGCCGTCGTGGCGCCCGCACTCGCCTCCGCCGGCGTCACCCGGCTGCGGCGCGGCAGGGCGGGGACGCTGCCCGGCCCGGTGCGCGCGGGCGCCGACGTGGGGCTGCTGGTGATCGCGGCCGTGGCGTACTGGCAGCTGGACCGGCAGACCGCCACCTCGGGCGGCGGGGCGCTCAGCGGTGACAGCCGGGGCGAGCTGGGCGTCGATCCGCTGCTGGTCGCCGCCCCCGCGCTGGCGCTGCTCGCGGGCACCGTACTGACCCTGCGCCTGCTGCCGCCCTTGGCGCGCCTCGCGGAGCGGCGAGCGGCGAGCGGGAGGGGCCTGTCGGCGGCGCTCGCGGGCTGGCAGTTCAGCCGTCGGCCGCTGCGCGGCGCGGGTCCGGTGCTGCTGCTGGTGCCGGCCGTCGCCATGGGGATGCTGGCGATCGGGCAGAGCGCGTCGTGGGACCGGTCGCAGGAGGACCAGGCGGACTTCAGGACCGGCGCGTCGCTGCGGGTACTTGCGAACCGGCCCGGGGACCCCGGCCAGGCGGGGATCTACGCCGCGCTGCCGGGGGTACGGGAGGCGGCACCCGCGCACCGGGCCACCACCGAGTTGTCGGCGGACCGGACGGCGACCGTCCTGGCGCTGGACACGGGTCAGGCCGGCGAGCGGATGCTCCTGCGCGACGACCTGGCCGGCGGGGGCGGGGACGGCGAGGACCGGAACGACGACGGCGCGGCCCCGCTCCTCGACGCCGTACAGCCGCCGAAAACGGCGCGGCCGGGCCTCCTTCTGCCGGACGGGACCCGGCAGCTCCGGGTGACGCTGCGGATCACCGACACCTCGGCGGGCGACGGGGTGTCGCCGGCCGGCGGGGCTCCGTTCACCACGGTTGTGGTCGAGGACCGTTACGGCATCGGCTACCGCATGCTCGCGGGCGAGGTGCCCGTCGACGGCCGCCCGCACACCGTCACACTCGATCTGACCGGAGCCTCGGACTCCGTACGCGGTCCCCAGGCGGCGAGCACGCCGCTCACCCCGGCGGAACCGCTCACGCTGACCGGCCTCGTACTCGACACGAACGCCCCTCAGGGCCGGAGCGAGACCCACCGCCTCAGTGTCGACGCGCTCCAGTCCTTGGACGCCGAAGGCGCCGCGCGTACGGTGCGCGCCGACCCGGACTTCGCGTGGCAGGCGACGCGCCTCGGGTCGCTGGACGGCGAGGCCGACCCGGCGGTGCCGTTGAAGCCGGCCGTCTCGGCGACAGCGCCCCTGGTGCTCACGTACCGGACGGGGGTCAGCCCGCAGGCCGGCAGCTCCTACGACCCGGCGCGGAGCATCAGCGTCCAGGTGGGCGTGGAGCGGCCCGATCCGCCCGCCGTGCTGCCCGCGATCGCCACCGGGACCTTTCTGCGTGCCGCCGGTGCGAAGACCGGGCAGAGCCTGGACGTCCAGGTCTCGGGCAACAGGGTCCGGGTCAGGATCGTGCGCGCGGTCGACCAGTTGCCCACCACAGGTCCCGGCGCCCTGAGCGCGCAGGCCGCGACCGAGACCGCCGACGGCGGCCGTACGGGCGACGGCGGCGGGCTCCTGCTCGATCTGCGTGCCGTCAACCGGACGCTCGCCGACCGGCGGGAGCCGTCGCTGGCCCCGACCGAGTGGTGGCTGAGCGCGGCGCCCGGCCGCGCGCCGGAGATCGCCGAGACGCTGCGCAAGCGGTCCGACGTCGACCCGGCGCAGGTGATGGTGCGCGACGAGACCGCTGATGAGCTGCTGAGCGATCCGCTGGGTGTCGGCCCGCAGTCGGCGCTGCTGGCCGCGGCCATCGCGGCGGCGGCGCTGGCGGCCGTCGGCTTCGCGGTGAGCGCGGCGGGATCGGTACGCGAACGGGGCGCCGAATTCGCCCTGTTGCGGGCCCTGGGCACCCCGCGCCGCCAACTCGCGCGCCTGCTGGCCGCCGAACAGGGGTTGCTCCTCGCTGTCGCGCTCCTGGTCGGCCTCGCCCTCGGCGCCGTACTCACCAGGGCGGTCGTCCCTCTGGTCGTACTGACCGGCCAGGCAACCCAGCCGGTGCCGCACGTCCTGGTCGATCTGCCGGCCGGCCAGGTCGCCGCGCTGCTGGCGGGGGTGTCCGTGCTTCCGCTGCTGCTGATCGTGTACTTCACCCTGCGCCGTACGGACCCGGCGGTCACGCTGCGCGAACGGGGAGGCAACTGAGATGCGCGCCGGCTCGTCCCGTCCATCCCGTCCGTCTCATCCGTCTCATCCGTCCCGTCCGTCCCGTCCCGCGCGGGTCGTCGCGCCCTGGGTGCGGACACGGTTGCGGACCGCGCCCGGGGCCGCCGCGGCGATGGCCGTGCTGGTCGTGCTCACCGCGTACCTCGCCGCCGCGTTCCCCCGCTCCGTCGACGCCTACGAGACGAACGGCCTGCGCCACGACATCCGTACCGCCACGGCTGCCGAGAGCGTCCTGGAGGTCACCTCGGCGCCGCCCGGCCTCGGGATGCCGCAGCCGGAGCGGGAGAAGACCCTGCGCGCCGCCTGGGTGACACAGGCGCAGCGGAACATCACCCGGAGTCTGCCCGCGCCGATACGGGCCGACGACGGCAGTTCGGCGTACGGCGTACGGACCTCCGAGCCGGTCGAGGGCACCGACCCCTGGCTGCCCGCGCCGGACAGTCTGCCCCCGATGCTCACCCTCGCCGCCCAGGCCGTCCTCGACCGCCACTCCACCCTCCGCGAGGGCCGGCTCCCGCGCGCCGACGGCCCAGTGACGGCGGTCACCGGGGAGGTGGAGGCGGCGGTCACCGCCGAGACCGCGAAGTCGCTGCGGCTCAAGGTCGGTTCGGTGGTGCATGTGCCGGGTGTGGACCGGGACGAGCTCGGCGTACGGATCACCGGAATCATCGCGCCACGGCAGCCCGACAACAGCTACTGGTCCGTCGAGACCACACTCGGCTCCCCCGCCCTGGTCACCAAACCGACCAACGACCGCCCCCAGCCCCGCTACTGGCGCGCCTCCCTCCTGCTGGCCCCGGACGCCGCGCCCGTACTGCTCGGCACCACCGGAGAACCCCGGCTGTACTGGCGCATCGCCCCCGACACCACGGCGCTCACCGCCCGCGACGCACCTCAACTGGCCTCCGGCATCGCCTCGTTGGAGAACGGCCCCGAGCTGACCGAACTGCGCGCCCCGACCGTCGTCGGTCCCGCGGCCGTGGTGGCGACGGGACTTGACGAGATCGTCGCCGGGCACCGCTCGATGCGCGCGGCCATCGCTCCGGTCGTCGCGGTCGCCGCGCTGGGGATCGGCGCGGTGGCCGGTGTCGTACTGGTGATGGCGGGCGGCCTGACCGCGGCGCGGCGGCGGTCCGAACTCGCCCTGCTGCGCTCGCGCGGCGGCTCGTTGCCGGGGATCGGCGGCCGGCTTCTCGCCGAGACGGCGGTGATCGTCGTACCGGCGGCGGCCGTCGGTCTGCTGCTGGCCGTCCTGACCGTCCCGGAGGCCCGGCTGGGGCCCGCCGTGGCCGCCGCGGGCGGAGCGGCTCTACTGGCGTGCGCGGCGCTGCCGGTCCGCGCCGTGGTGGCGCACCGCAGGCCGCAGGCGCGCGGAGGCCGGGAGGATCTCGTACGGGCCAGGCCCTCCCGCCGCCGCACGATCGCCGAACTGACCCTGCTGGCGCTGGCCGTCGGCGCGGTGGTCGCACTGCGCCGGCGCGGCGCGGGCGGGCCTGCCGACGCGGCCGGTGTCGACCTGGGTGACGCGGGTGGGGCGGGCGATGTGGACTATCTCGTCAGCTCCGCGCCGGTGCTGGCCGGGCTGATCGCCGCGCTGGTCCTCGTACGGCTCTATCCGCTGCCGCTGCGTCTGGCAGGCCGTCCCGCCGGCCGGCTGCGCGGCGCCGTGGGCTTCCTCTCGCTGGCCCGCGCGGGCCGCGCGCCGACGTCGGGGGCACTGCCGCTGCTCGCCCTGCTGATCGCGCTGACGACGGCGGCCTTCGGCGGCTCCGTGCTCGCCGGGATCGACGGCGCGAGAGAGCGGGCCGCCGTGCTGGCGACGGGCGCGGACGCCCGGATCAGCCTCGTCGGTTCGTCGCCGGTGCTGCCCGACGGGCTGGCCGAGGCCGTGCGGAAGAGCGCGGGGGTCCGGGATGTCACCGCCGTACGGGTCGAGTACGGCGTACCGCTCCCGTCCGACAGCAAGGGGTTCCGGACGGCGCTCGGCGTGACCATGATCGGTGTGGAGCCGAAGGCGTACGCGCGGCTGGCGCGGGAGACGGGACTCGGCGAGTTCCCGGCCGCCGGGCTGAGGTCCGTGGGCGGGGGCGGGGTACGCGACGGCGGGTCCGACCCGGGGCGAGTGCTGCCCGCGATCGCGTCGCCCGCCGTCGCCGAGCGGCTCGGCGACGGGCCGCGCGACATCCAGTCGGCGGCCGGGGACTTCAAGGTGCGGGTGGCGGAAGTACGCCGGCACACCCCGGCGTCCCCCAGCGACGACTACCTTCTGGTGAACGCCGCCGATCTGACGCAGCGGGCGCCGACCACCCTGCTGGTCACCGGTGCGAAGCTGGACGGCGAGGCGCTGCGGCGGACGGTCACCGGATTCGGCGAGAGGGCCGGTGGGACGGGCGGTGGGACGGGCGGTGCGCCTTTCTCCGTGAAGCTGCGTACCGAGGAGCGGAAAACGTTCGTCAACACGCCCATGCAGGAGGGCGCCGAGCGGATCTACGCGGCGGCGATCGCGGCCGGCGCGGGCTACGCCCTGCTGGCCCTGCTGCTCTCGCTGTCGCAGACGGCCCCGGAACGTGTCACGTTGCTGGCGCGGCTGCGCACCATGGGTCTCACCAAGCGCCAGGGCCGCCAGCTCCTGGGCCTGGAGGTCCTTCCACAGGCGCTGCTCGCCGCCGTGGGCGGGGCTTTTGTCGGCTGGGCGACTGTCGTGCTGCTGGCGCCCGGGGTGGATCTCGTACGTCTCGCGCTCACCACGACGTCGGACATCCCGCTGGACGGGGCGCCCCTGCGGGCCGACGCGTGGTCACTGGTACTGCCGGCCGTGGGGGTGCTGGCGCTCGCCGCCGCGGTGTCGGTGGTGCAGGCGTGGTGGGCGGGGCGGCAAGGATCGATCAGCGAACTCAGGGCAGGAGACAGCCGATGACATCGTCGACCGGGTTCGGTGCGGGGGCCGATCGTTCGGCCGGGACGACGCTGGAGCAGTTGGAGCTGCGGGCGGGCAGCCATCGCGACCGGCCCTCGTACGGGCACGACGCGCTCATCGCCTGCGACCGGCTGGTACGGATCTTCACCGCCGACGGGGTGGAGGTACAGGCGCTCCAGGGCCTCGATCTGCTGGTGGCAGAGGGCGAGTTGATGGCTCTGGTGGGCGCGTCCGGCAGCGGCAAGTCGACGCTGATGAACATCCTGGCCGGCCTGGACGTGCCCACGGCCGGGGCCGCGAAGGTGGCGGGCCGCGATCTCCTGGGCATGGACGCGAAGGCGCGGCTGCGCTATCGGCGTGAGGCGGTGGGCTTCGTCTGGCAGGAGACCGGACGGAACCTGCTGCCGTACATGACGGCGGCTCAGAACGTCGCTCTGCCGATGCAGTTGAGCGGCCGGGGCGGCGGGGGTGGCCTGAGCGTTCGTGGCCGGGGCCGTGGCCGTCGGGCGGAGCGCGCCACGCGGGCCGAATCGCTGCTGACGATGCTGGACGTGGCGGACTGCCGCGACCGCCGCCCGCACCAGATGTCCGGCGGCCAGCAGCAACGGGTGGCGATAGCCGTCGCCCTCGCCAACTCCCCTTCCGTACTGCTGGCCGACGAGCCGACGGGCGAACTGGACTCGGCGACCGGGGAGCAGGTGTTCGCCGCGTTCCGCCGTGCGAACGAGGAGCTGGGCACGACGATCGTGATCGTCACCCATGACCAGGAGGTCGCGGGCGAGGTCCGCCGGACGGTCGCCATCCGCGACGGCCGCACCTCGTCGGAGGTCCTGCGCCGCAAGGAGGTCGACGCGACGACGGGCCAGGAGTCGGTGGTGGCCCGGGAGTACGCGATGCTCGACCGCGCGGGCCGCCTCCAGCTGCCCGCCGACTACACGAAGGCACTGGCCCTGGAACACCGCGTCCTGCTGGAACTGGAACAGGACCACATCCAGATCTGGCCCGACACCCAGCGGTCGGAGACCCGACCCGAGTGACCCGGGCCTCTTCGGACGCCCCGTCTCTCAGGTCTACGTCACTCCGGTCCCCGGCGCGCTCAGGTCGGAGTGACGCTCAGGGCACCGATGCCGCCGGTGCCCGTCTCCCGTACGGCGATGGAGCCGTACGGCGTCCGCAGGCGCAGCCAGCCGGCGGCCCGTAGCAGCGCCACCGGGGCACTCTCGGGCATCGGGCGCAGGAAGCCCACCGACTGCGCGGCGTGTACGGCGCGCAGCGGCAGCCCCGTGTCCCCGACCGTCCGGGACCAGATCTCGCGGCCGATCCTGTCCCGCTCGGCGCGGTCCCGGTGCGCCGCGGGCAACGCCTCGTCGCGCGTGCGGAATTCGGCGACCGCCGCCGCGACCGCCTCGCGCAGCGCGGCCGGTCCCGGCAGGCCGGGCACCCGCTGCCAGCCGCCGCGCGGTGGCAGCACCCCGGTCCACGGCGGCCCGGTGACGGCGGCGGGCAGTGCGAAGGCGCCCGTCAACTCGTCGATGGATTCCAGGAGTTCACCGGCGGACACGGTGACGTCGAGCCGCACCTCCGCCGCCTCCTCCCGCAACCGAGCCGTACGGATCGCGAGGACCTCCAGCGCCGGCGGCCGTCCGAACACCGCCACCGCTCCGGCGCCCACCTGGAGGCGTACCGCGGCGGCCCGGTCGTAGCGGATCAGCCGGCCGAGGAAGGCCGCCAGATCGGCCGCCTCCGCCGTGTCGGCGAGCCGCAGCGCCCGCACGGTCGTCGCCGTCATGCCGCGAGCGCCTCCGCGTCGTCCAGGTACTTCACCAGGAAGGACTTCTCCTCGGCCGTGATCCGCCGCGGCCTGCCCGCCTCAAGGTCGTACGGCACGACGACCGTCGAGGCCCGTACATACACCTGGTCCTCGTCCTTGATCTCGTACGCGATCGTGAGCGTCGCCGCGCCGATCTTCGTCACCCACAGCTCCACGGTCACCGGCTCGTGCCGGTGGACCAGCGGCAGCTTGTAGTCGATCTCGTGCCGGGCCACGACGGAACCGCCCGCGAAGGACGGCGACCCCTCCCCCGGCGCCAGCCGGAACATGAAGTCGATACGCGCTTCCTCCAGATAGCGGATGAAGACGACGTTGTTGACGTGCCCGAAGGCGTCCATGTCCGACCAGCGCATGGGGCAGCTGTAGTGGTGGCGGGCCATGTCAGCCTCGGGTCAGCTTCTTGTACGTGGCGCGGTGGGGCCGGGCGGCGTCGGCACCGAGCCGCTCCACCTTGTTCTTCTCGTACGACTCGTAGTTGCCCTCGAACCAGAACCACTTGGACTCGCCCTCGTACGCCAGGATGTGCGTGGCGACACGGTCGAGGAACCAGCGGTCGTGGGAGATGATCACGGCCGCCCCGGAGAACTCCAGCAGCGCGTTCTCCAGCGACGACAGCGTCTCGACGTCGAGGTCGTTGGTCGGTTCGTCGAGGAGCAGCAGGTTGCCGCCCTGCTTGAGCGTCAGCGCCAGGTTGAGGCGGTTGCGCTCACCACCGGAGAGGACACCGGCCGGCTTCTGCTGGTCCGGGCCCTTGAAGCCGAACGCGGAGACGTACGCCCGCGAGGGCATCTCGACGTGCCCGACGTTGATGTAGTCCAGCTCGTCGGAGACGACGGCCCACAGCGACTTCTTCGGGTCGATGTTGGCGCGGCCCTGGTCGACGTAGCTGATCTGGACGGTCTCGCCGACCTTGATGTCGCCGGAGTCCGGCGTCTCCAGGCCCTGGATCATCTTGAAGAGGGTGGTCTTGCCGGCGCCGTTGGGGCCGATGACACCGACGATGCCGTTGCGCGGCAGCGAGAAGGACAGGTCGTCGATCAGGACCTTGTCGCCGAACGCCTTGTTCAGGTGCTCGACCTCGACCACGACACTGCCCAGCCGCGGCCCCGGCGGGATCTGGATCTCCTCGAAGTCCAGCTTCCGCATCTTGTCGGCCTCGGCCGCCATCTCCTCGTAACGGGCCAGCCTGGCCTTCGACTTGGCCTGGCGCCCCTTCGCGTTGGAGCGGACCCACTCCAGCTCTTCCTTGAGCCGCTTGGCGCGCTTGGCGTCCTTCTGGCCCTCGACCTTCAGACGGGTCTGCTTGGTCTCCAGATACGTCGAGTAGTTGCCCTCGTATCCGATGGCACGGCCGCGGTCGAGCTCCAGGATCCAGCCCGCGACGTTGTCCAGGAAGTACCGGTCGTGGGTGACGGCGACGACGGTGCCGGCGTACTTGGCGAGGTGCTGCTCCAGCCACTGCACGGACTCGGCGTCCAGGTGGTTGGTGGGCTCGTCCAGCAGCAGCAGGTCGGGCGCTTCGAGGAGCAGCTTGCAGAGCGCCACGCGGCGGCGCTCACCGCCGGACAGGTTGGTGACGGCCCAGTCGCCGGGCGGGCAGCCCAGCGCGTCCATGGCCTGCTCCAGCTGGGTGTCCAGGTCCCACGCGTTGGCGTGGTCGAGGTCCTCCTGGAGCTTGCCCATCTCGTCCATCAGGGCTTCGGAGTAGTCGGTCGCCATCAGCTCGGCGACCTCGTTGAACCTCTTCAGCTTGCCCATGGTCTCGGCGGCACCGTCCTGGACGTTCTCCAGCACGGTCTTGCTCTCGTCCAGCGGCGGCTCCTGGAGCAGCATCCCGACCGAGTACCCGGGCGAGAGGAACGCGTCGCCGTTGGACGGCTGCTCCAGCCCGGCCATGATCTTCAGCACGGTGGACTTACCGGCGCCGTTGGGGCCGACCACACCGATCTTCGCACCGGGCAGGAAGCTCAGCGTCACGTCATCGAGGATGACCTTGTCGCCGTGCGCCTTGCGCGTCTTGCGCATCGTGTAGATGTACTCAGCCAAGAGAAACCGTCCGGCAATCGAGAAGGGCCAATGTGCGGCTCCGCCGCGTGAGGGCAGATAGAGCCATCTTGCCGCACGTCCCTCCCTGGGGAGAAACCGATAGTCCAGGCCTCGGACACCCCGTCCCGGCCTGCGGGCCCCGCGGGCACGCGTGCCGGTCCGCACGCGGCCCCGGCGCGCGACCGGATTCGTCTGCGCGTCGGAGCCGCAGTCAGTGACGGCCGGTGCCTGACCGGTCGGTGCCGACCCGGTGGGTGGGACGTGCGATTCCCGGGGCGGGTCAGTCCTCGGTGGAAGGGTCTTCCTTCTTACGGAAGAAGAAGACCGCCGCGCCGCCCAGCACGACCAGCCCGATCGCGACGCCCGCGATCACCGGGGTGGCGTTGGAGGCACCCGTCTCGGCGAGGTCGAGCCCGTCCGTGCCGACGGTGCCGCCGGCCGTCGCGGGCGCCAGCTGGGTGGTGGTCCCGTCGGTCGGCGAACCGGGGTTCCCGCTGGTCCGGCAGTCGAGAACGCCCTGGAAGTTCTTGGCGAGGCCACCGGGCCCGGTGATCGTGAAGTCGTACGCCTGGTCCTCGGCGACGGGCACGGTGACGATCCTGGACTTGCCCGCCTCGACCGTGTACTCCTGACCGGCGAGCGTGAAGGTGAACGGCTCGTCGCCCCTGTTGACGGCAGTGACGTCCACGCCGCCCTTCGCGCAGTTCTTCTCGGCGGATATCGCCGGCATCGCGCCCTTCGCGGCCCAGGTGGCGGTGGCCGTGGCCGAGACCGTGGACTCGCTGGAGCCGGCCAGGATCTGCGTCTGGCTCTTGGTGACCCCGGCGAACGCCCTGCCCACCGGCACCGATGTGGCTGTCTGCACGCTCAACGCGGCCGTGCCGTCGGCGGCGTCCTCGGGTATGTCGAAGAAGAGCTGGGCGCCGTCGGCCGCTTCGGTGACGGGCTTGCCGTTCTTGTCGGTGATCTTGATGCCCATGGCGGCGGCGTCGGCCGGCGGGGACACCGCGACACTGTCCGCGTCGGTACGGACGGTGACCGGCCCGAGACGCTCCCCGCTCCGCCCGGAGACCGCGCCCGGCTCCAGGGTGAGTGAGGCCTTGGGCTCACCGAGATGGTCGGCGCTCCGCTCCAGCCAGTCCGCCAGCTTCTCGGCCTGCGGGTCCACGGCGTCGACGTCCGCGTTGTCGGAGTGCCGCCAGATCGCGACCTGCGTACCGGCGGCGGCCGTCTGCGCGGTGAGCGGCCCGGTGCCCGCGCTCTCGGCGAGAGCCGCGAGGTCATCGACCTGAGGGTAGGAGTTCTGGAGGATCCAGCGGATCTTCCCGGCGTTCTTGTTCGCGCCGAGCGAGGTCTGGGCCCAGGGGGTCTCCAGGTACTTCGCCTGGTCCTGGGTGGGGTTGTGGATGTCGATGCAGTACGTCTTGAGCTTGCCGCCGCCGTCCACGGTCATCTCGAAGAGCCCGGCGGGCAGTTCGTGCGTCTGGCCGTCCGAGTGGAGCACGGCCTTGTCGTACGTCATGAGGCCGTCGAGCGTGGCGGTGGCGCCACCACGGTGCTGGAGGGTGTCGTCGGCAACAGCCGCACCAGCACCGGCCAGGGAGCCGCCCACGACGAGGCCCGAGGCGACGACCGAGACGGCGAGACGGGCGGCGACCCGCCTACGAGCGGTTGGAGCGAAGAACTGATACAGCGCAGACAACACAGATTTTTCCCTCCGTGCGAGGTCCTCCGCGTGAGACGCGTGGGGGGATTGCCTCGCCAGCAGACTCAAGTGCCCATGAGTACCTGGGAATCCTATGGACGGCGGAGAGCGCCGATGCCCGTTCGTACGTTCCGATAACCGTTCCGAATCGGAATCGTTATCGCGCGTACCTTCGAGCCTGTTCCTCTATCGACAAATCTGCACAACTCCCCTGTCAGAGGGGCCCGGCCGACGCCGCGACCGCACCGGCCCGCGCCGTCGGCTCGTCCTGTTCGGTCAGCCACGGTTGCGTATGCACCGGTTTGCCGACCGACCGCGTGTCCCCATCCGTACCGGCACCGCTCCCCGAGGCGGCGTTCGCGGCCGAAGCCGCTGCCGAATTCGCCGCCGAAGTCGCTGCCGAGGCGTCCGCCGGACGTTCCGTCAGCGCGGGGTTCGCTCGTGCCACCCGTTTGAACGCCGAGGTCCCCCATGTCAGATCGTGACCGATCGACACCGCGTCGATGTCCACGAACGTCCTGCGCTGCCCGTCCTTCGCCTCGTCCCGCACGCGCAGCTTGCCGTGCACGACCAGCGGATCACCGACATTGACCGACGCGGTGAGATTCGCCCCGAGATTCCGCCACGCGCAGACGGTGTAGAAGCTCGTACTCCCGTCCGTCCAGACCGAATTCCGGCGGTCCCACCGGCGGGGAGTCACCGCGAACCTGAACCGCGCCACCCCGCCCGTCGGCGTTTCCCGGTATTCCACCCCCGTCGCCGCGTTTCCCACCAGCGTCACCACGGTGTCATTCATGACGGCTCCCCACTTCTCCGGCTCATCGGCCCCGTCGACCGACCACTTCATGCTGGACCGGACGGGAAATTCCTGCCGACGCCTGTGGATTACTCGCCAGTTGTGAATAACTTCGCCACCCGTACGTGGTCCTCCGCTTCCAGCCGCCCCGCGCCGGGGCCCCGGGGGAGCTACCTCGTCACGCCGGACACCGTCGAGTACTGCTCCCGCACCTCCCGGTACCGCATCAGCTCCGCCGAGATCGGATCGAGCACCTTCGCCCGCCCGCACCCGGCCGCCGCCTCGCGCAGCCGACGCTCGGCGTCCTGCCCGTACCGTCTCGCCGGGCCCCGTGCCGCCGCCGCGCACGCCCACTCCACCAGCGGCCCGCCGACGATCCCGGCCAGCATCACCAGCACGGGCGGGACGATGCCGGGCTGAACCACGCCGATGATCTGGCCGACCAGCCAGAGCCCGCCGTAGATCTGAAGCAGCGTCATGGCCGCCTGCGCGAGCACCGCGGCCGGCCACCAGGCGGGACGGGCGGGGCGACCGCTCGGCGGCGCCGCCGACACGGCCAGCTCGTCCAGCGCCTCCGGCAGCCCTCTGGCGCCGCGTACCGCCGCCTCGCGCACCGCCTGGGCCCATGGCCTCGGCAACCCGGCCGCCGCGTCCTCCGCGACCGTACGGACGGCCTGCTCGACCCGCTGTCTGGCGGTGAGTTCGTCCTCCACGAGCACCTCGGCGCGCCGCACGCCGCCGCCGGGCGTCCGGGTGCGCTCGTACCAGCGCCACAGCCGCAGCCACGGCGTCCCGCACGCGCGCCCCGCGTTCCGGCGCCACTCGCGCTCGGCCGCCTCGCCCGTGGCCACCGCGCCCACCGCCCAGGCGAGCCGCTCGGCGAACTCCTCGCGGGAGCGTTCGCCGAGGCCCGTGCGTCCGTCGGCGACGTACACCGAGCGCAGCCGCGACGCGGCGGCGTCCACGTCGGCGGACAGCCGCCGGGCGGCGGCGTTCCGCTCCTGGACGAAACGGCCCAGCAGCTCCCGCAGTTCGCCCACACCCTGCCCCGTGAGCGCAGAGATCGGCAGCACGGTGGCGCCCGGCTCGCCGTGCTCGCCGAGCGCCATGCCGTCCTCGTCCAGCAGTCTGCGCAGATCGTCCAAGACCTGATCGGCGGCCTCCCCGGGCAGCCGGTCGATCTGGTTCAGGACGACGAAGGTGATCTCCGCGTGGCCGGCGAGCGGTCGCAGGTAGCGCTCGTGCAGGGCGGCGTCGGCGTACTTCTCCGGGTCGACGACCCAGATGACCGCGTCGACCAGCGCCAGTACGCGGTCGACCTGGTCCCGGTGCGCGACGACGGCGGAGTCGTGGTCGGGCAGGTCGACCAGGACGAGACCCTGGAGTTCCTCGTCCCCGTCACCTCCCGCCAGAGGCCTGCGACGCAGCCTCCCAGGGATGGCGAGCCGGTCGAGCAGCCCGGCGGCGCCCTCGGACCAGACACAGGCGATGGGCGCGGATGTGGTCGGCCTGCGCAGCCCCGTCTCCGAGATCGGCACCTCCGCCAGCGCGTTGAACAGTGCCGACTTCCCACTGCCGGTGGCGCCCGCGATGGCGACGACGGTGTGGCGCGACGAGAGCCGCTGCCGCGTGGAGGCCTCGTCCAGCACGCGTCCGGCCTCGGCGAGCGTGGTCCCCTCGATTCGGGTCCGGGACAGCCCCACCAACTCGCGCAGGGCGTCGAGCCGTACCCGTAGCGGACCTTCGTAGGCGCCCCCGATGGGCTGGTGGGCATCGGCCGGGGTCGCCGCCGTTCCGTCCTCCCCGTCGATCCCCTCGACGCCGACGGTGACGGCCACGCCGGACGCGCCCTTGCGCCCGGCCGCGTGCCGGGCGATCAGCCCGTCGTTCCAGCGCCGGCCCGTACCGCCCGCACCACGACCCCTGCCGCCCGCGTCAGCCCCGCCGGCCTCTGCCTGCCGGGCGCCTGTCCGCCCCGAACCGGTCTCACCGGGCCCGTCCGCCAGCGTCGTCACGTCCGTCGCGTCCGCCATGTCGGTCACATCTCCCTCTGCAGTACGGAAAGCGCGGCGATGAGCTCCGACTGCGGCTCCGGCGCCACTTCGAGCGCGTCGAGGGGAGCCAGCCGCCGGTCCCGTTCTCCGTGCAGTACGTCGTCGATGTACGTCGCCACCAGGTCACCGCCCTTGTCGCGCAGCCGTAGCGCACCTTGCGCCCCGATGCGTTCAGCGAGCCGCTCCCCCGCGACCCGGGTGCGGTGCCCGCCCAGGAGGACGGCGCCCAGAAGCGCGGCGACGGTCTCGGGGTCGGGCGCTGCGCTGCGTTCGAGGAGCCGTACCTCGTCCTCGGCCAGCTCCTCCAGGACCCGGCGCCACCGCCGTACGGCCATCCCGATCCGCTCGGACACCTCCCGGTCCGGCCCGGATGTCAGGACGGCCGCAGCGGAGGGCTCGCGCCGCCACGCGTCGGTGACCTGCTCGTCGGCGGCGGCCACTGCGCACTGGAGGAGCGCGGCCAGGCTCTCGACCAGCGAGTCGAGCAGTTCGCGCGCCGAGCTGTCCCTCGGGTATCCGCGCCAGCGTGTCCGCGCGTCCCCCGCGAGCACGGCCCCGGCCTTGAGCCGCTTGCGCACCCGCTCGCGCTCCTTCGCGTACGCCTCCTCGACGGCGCCCGTGAGGCGTACCGCGGCGGCGTACTGCGCAGCGACGGCGCCGGCGAGTTCGGGCATCCGTACGTTGAGCGAGCCGATGACACCGGCCGCCGTACGGACGACGGCCTGCTGACGCGCCGCCGGGTCCCGCACCCGGTGCGTCAGCCAGGTGAGCAGCGGTGCGACGGCCGTGGTGGGCAGCAGGCCGCTGCCGCCGCCGGCCGACTCGGGCAGTTCGGGGATGGTGAAGCGGGGTACGTCGCCGAGGCCCGCCTTGGTGAGCAGCGCCGCGTACTGACGTGACACCTCGTCAATCATCTGGTGCGGCACCCGGTCCAGGACGGTCACGAGCGACGCGTCGTACTCCTTCGCCGTACGGAGCAGATGCCAGGGCACCGCGTCGGCGTACCGGGACGCGGTGGTCACCATCACCCACACGTCGGCGGCGCAGATCAACTCGGCGGCGAGGACGCGGTTCCGCACGACGAGCGAGTCGATGTCCGGCGCGTCCAGGAGCGCGAGGCCGCGGGGCAGCGCCACGGAGGTGTCGATACGCAGCGCGTTCTCGTCGTCCCCGCTCCAGGCCCCGGCCGCGCCGTCCTCCTCCTGTTGCGTCATCCAGACACGTGTCAGCTGTGGCAGGACGCGTACGCCGTCGAACCAGTGGCAGTCGTCGGGGTGGCACACCAGCACGGGGGTACGGGTCGTCGGCCGCAGCACGCCCGCTTCGCTGACCCGGCGCCCCACAAGGGAGTTGACGAGGGTCGACTTCCCGGCCCCGGTCGAGCCCCCCACCACCGCGAGCAGCGGCGCCTCCGGGTCCCGAAGCCGTGGCACCAGATAGTCGTCGAGCTGCGCGAGCAGCTCCTCCCGCGTCTGCCGGGCGCGCGGAGTCCCGTCAAGGGGGAGTGGAAGACGCACGGCGGCGACACGGTCGCGCAGCGCGGAAAGTGCGTCGATCAGCTGAGGCCGTACGTCCAAGGTCACCACATGCGAAGAATGCCCAACTTTGGAGCCTTTTTGAAGCGTATAGCCATCTCCTGCGCGCCGGTCAGGGGCGGGGGACAGACGGGACGAGTGGGGCACAGGCATAACGAGTGCACAACACCCGCAGCTTCAGGCGCGAAAAGCACTGCACGAATCGCACCTGCCTGCGATTATCGGTTCGCTTCACTGAACCTCCACATCGTGCCACGCAGGTGAAGCAACCGGGCCAGGGTGAGCGGAGCCCTATCCTTGTCCCGACACAGGTCGCGGACCGCACGGACTGCCCCACCGGCACTCCGGGCCCCCGAGGCCACGTTCCGGCCCCCGTAGCTCAGTGGATAGAGCAGGCGCCTTCTAAGCGCTTGGCCGCAGGTTCGAGTCCTGCCGGGGGCGCCACCGACACTTCGTCGGACGGCCCGCGTTGCCGCAGGTCAGAGCGGATGAATCCGCTCCCCGCCAAGAAATCGGACTCCTTCCTTCCGCCAGCGCGAAAGCCCGGCCGAAGTCCGCCGGATGTCGCCCGGAATCAGCGCTTCCGCAGGCCACGCGGCAGTCCCCCACTTCTCCCCCGTGGGCCACCGATAAGGTCCGGACCGGCGCGAACGGGACGTCCTCCTTGGGAGGCGGCCGGGGGCTATCGCCGTCGTGCGCCGCGCACGCGCCGGTCGGATCGAGATCGGCGCCGGGCCCCCCTGTTGACAGCCGAGCACCGGCCCCAAGAATTTGAAGATCACATTCCATTTGTGAAGAGAGGCGCCAGGAGGGGCGGACGGACAGCGATCAGCCGTCTCACAGGGCACACGGGTCACCGGGGGTCATTGGGCGTCGGAAGCTCCTTCCCCAGGCGGGCGAGGGGTGAGAGCGCCATGAACACCGGAGAGAGAACCAGACCGATGGCCGCCACCAGCAGGCTCGTTCGCGGATCCCATGTCGCGGTCAGAAAGCCGCCGAGGAGCGAGCCGAGGGGTGTCAGGCCCATACCGACGAAATTGATGGTCGCGACGGTTCGGCCCTGTATCGCCGGCGGCGTGATCGACTGGCGAACGGCCATGACCGTGACGTCGACCAGCTGGCTGAAGACGCCGAACACGAAGTTGACTGCCATGAGGCAGGCGATCGTGCGGGCGGTCGAGCCGTGCAGTGCCGGTACGAGAAGCATCACGCCGTCGGCGAGCGCCGCCGAGAACACGAGCACCACGCCGTACCCGAATCTCTTCGGCATTCCGGCGGAGAGTACGGAGCCGACGAGCGCTCCCGGGCCCATGGCCGCGAGCACCAGCCCCACCTCGGCGCCGGACAGATGCAGCGTGCGGGGCAGGAAGAGCAGATAGACCGTCATCAGGGCGGCGAAGGAGAACTGGAAAATGGCCGAGGCGAGCCCCACGGCCCGCAATGACGGATCGCCGGCGACGAAGCGGAGACCTTCGAGGATCTGCCGCCGCATGCGGGCTGGCCGAACTTTCGCGGGTTGAACTTTCGCGGACTCTGTTGTCGTGGGCCGGGCGATGTCCGGCGACAGCGGCTCACGGTGACGTATTCGGCGGATCGACAGGAACGACACGGTGAAGAAGAACGCGCCCGCGACGACGGCGATCGGCGCCGACAGGAGCGACACCAGTGCGCCACCGAGCGCGGGCCCACCGATCTGCGCCGCGGATCTGCTGCCCTCCAGCGCACTGTTTCCCTGCGCCAGCTGATCCCGTTTCACCAGCCTTACGAGAGCGGCCTGGTAGGCCACGTCGAAGAACACCGTGAGTACGCCGACGAGGAAAGCGAGGACGAGCAGCAGCGGCATGCCGAGTACGCCGAGGAGAAAGGCGACCGGAATGGCGGCCAGAGCCACCGCCCGGCCGAAGTCCGCCCGCACCATCACGTCGCGGGAGCGCCAGCGGTCCACCCACACGCCGACGAAGATCGAGAACAGCAGGATAGGGACCTGCTGGGCCGCGCGCAGGGCACCGAGTTGGGTGGCGTCGGCGTTCAGCGCCACCACGGCCAGGAGCGGAAGGGTCACCTGACCGGCCTGCGCCCCGAACTGCGAGGCGGTCTGGCCTGCCCAGAGACTGCGGAAGTCGCGATCACGCCACAGGCTCGGCGGGCGCGACGGATCGGAGGGTACGGACGGCACAGAGGCCCCTTGGCTCGCCGGGGGAGGAAACCCGCCTGAACAGGGCGGGGAAGGTTTCGCTGTGCCGCAGTTGGAAGAGCAGCACGCGATGACGGGTCGGTCGCGACCTACGACGTCAACGCGCGCTCGGGTGACCGGGCATCTCAACTCCTTCGCCCCAGGTGAGAGGGTCGAGATGGAGATAGAACGCCTCCCGGTCACGGTCGAGCACGATGCCGTACCGCTCGGCGAAAGCCTCGTCCGCGGCGCTCGCCCGCCGGTCGTCGGCCCAGGTCTCACGGGAGTTGGCGAGGAGCAGAGCGATATCGGCGTACGGGTCGGCCCGGCCGAGTCGGCCGAGATCGATGAAGCCCGCCACGTCCAGGGTCTCCGGGTCGAGGACGATGTTGGGCAGGCACAGGTCCCCGTGACAGACGACGGCCTCGGCGGCCTCCTGAACGAGGCGCTGTTCGAGCTGGGGGGCGAGGCGCGCGAGCAGTTCGGTGGGCGGCGTTCGCTGCTGGTCCTCCGGGAGGAACTCCGGATTGACCGCGCCGCGCGCGACGACATCGCGCGCGGTCGCGAACATCCGTGTGAGGTCGCGGCTGAACGGGCACGTCCGCACGGGCACGTCGTGCAGTCGGCGCACCGCGTCCGCGATCTGCCGCCACGCCGCCCGGAGTTGGGGAGCCGTGACCTGGTCGGCGGGGACTCCCACGACCGTGCTCGTCACCAGGCAGGCGGCATCGGCGGTCACGCGCCAGTCGAGGACGCGCGGTCCGGGGATGCCCTGACCGCTGACCCAGTCGACGCGGTCGCGCTCTTCCTCCAGCGAGGCCGCGGAGGGGGCGGGCACGCACTTGGCGTACCGCGAGCCGTCGGCGGAGCGGAAGACACTTGCCTCGGACTCGCCGTCCGTGACGGGCTCCCAGCGGCCGTCGTGAGCGGCGGCCAGCAGCGTCCGGAACATCGCGTCGATCACAACGACAGACCCTAGCCAGCGCGGCCCTCACCGGACCTCGTATTAAACGCGGGGCGGGGTGGTACGTGGCCGGGGCCCTCCCCCCGTGGAAGAACCCCGGCCACAGTCTGAGGGTTCACGCCGTACGCAGCGCGTCCGTCGCCATCCCGCGTACGCGCTCGTCGCCGACCGCGAGCATGTACGCGCCGAGCCGCCGTACTTCCGGCGCCCCGGAGCGGTGCAGCACCGTGACCGCGTGCACCAGCGCCCGCCGTGAGGGCTCGACCTCCAGGACGGTCGTGGCGAGCCGCGCGGCGAGGGCCCCGTCGACCAGCGCGACCGCACCCGCGAGATCGACAAGCTGAGTGGCCAGGTCGAATCTCGGCCGCACGTCGGCCGCCCCGGTCAGGGAACCGACCCCTCTGTCCACCGTCTCCGCGATGTCCGTGAGCAGCAGACGCACCGTCGATTCGTCCATGAGATCGCCGAGTTGGTCCTCGAAATACTCAGTGTCGGCAATTCTCACGAGTGCCTGGAAAGCGGAATCCCGGTGTGTGACCGTCCCTTTCTCCTCCGCCATCTCCCTGCTGTCGCCCAAAGCGACGGCGAGTTGGGCGAAGGTGCTGTCCACCGAGTATTTCCGGTCGACGAGAACGTCGTACCAAGGAGCCCGCTTACCGCATACGGCGGCCTCGACCACCGCCTGATATCCGGCCGGCTCCCCCCACGTCGTCAGGGCCACGCAGGCCAGGAAGCGCTCCTTGCCGGGTGCCGCCCGATCACCCATGACCGCGATGAGCCCCGGAACCCTCTCCCGGTGCTCAGGGTGGTCGAGTCCCCCGTAAATTATCTGGTCTGTGTCGGACGTCGGACGATGGTAGAAATCAGTACCGAGAAACTGGTCCAACCGCGCCATCGCCGACCTCCTTCCGTAAAAGACTCCGCTTCCTCGACATCCCCGTCATCCCCGATCTCCCGAACGCTCTTTGTGCGTCAGCGAATTGGCCAAAGTCACAACACGTACACGTGGAGCACCACGCACATTAGGCCGGGCCCCGGGCCCAGAGACAGGGCTCAAGGGCCCACGGGGGGCCCAGGGCCGGGAGGGCGCCCTAGGCCTTGGGGACGCCCAGCGGCCAGACGGCGAAGCCCGCGCCCTTGGCGAGCGATATCAGCTCGTCGGCCCGCCTCGCGCGCACGCACGCCACCGGGTAGCAGTCCGACTCGATGTCGAGCACCACGAGCGCCGCGCCGACCTCGCGGTAGTGCCGGCCGCACGCCTCAAGGAATTCATAGGTCGGCAGGTCCGTCTCGCCGTCCTCGAAGAGCACCCAGGGGTCGACGGACGGACGCGACGCCAACTCGCCCAGCCCGCGCCGGATCTCGTCCGCGTCCTCCTTCCAGTCGAACTCGGCGAGCCGCTTGTGCTCGGTGAGCGCGTCCACGAGAGCTATCCACGGGAGACCCGGGAACGGCTCGTCGATGCCACGGTCGTCCAGCCGGTCCGCGTACGTACTCACGTAACCCTCGGGGTCGGTGTGCGCGCGACGCGTCTGCTCGGCGACGGCGGGCTGGTCGGGCGCCAGCAGTGCTGCCACCGCTGTCAGGGAGTCAAGGACTCCGCCGGCGTCGGGACCGGGTCCGGGACCGGACATGGGCGTGCTCCTCCTGCGGCCAGGGATCAACGAGTAGCGAGGTGCGCGTCGTTCGGCACCTGAAATCACCTTGCCACAGGGGTACGACAACGGCCCTCGGCCGCGGAGCTGTCACCGCGGAAGTCCACGAAGAAGTACCGATGGCGACAAGTGGCCCCCGCCACACGAATCCTCAGGTGTAACCCGCGAACCGCAGGGCATTCGCACTCCAGGTCCCGCCGCGTTTCCCCCGTCGCGGCGGGGCCGCTCACTCCACCGGCCGGCCCGGCTCACCCGGCAGTACGTTGGCGACGTAGTCCTCGATGGTCGTATCCAGCCCCACGTCGTGCCCGGCGCTCTCCGACAGGTACCACCGGTGTTCCAGCAGCTCGTGGTAGATCTGCGCCGCGTCCGTCGTGCGCCGCAGCTCCAGCGGGACGGCCCGTACGGTCGGCCGGAACACATCGCGTACCCACCGGTGCGCCAGGACCTCGGGGCGGGCGCCCAGCGGGTCGCCCGGCGCGTAGTCGTCCTGGCCGGCCATCCAGCTCTCCAGGTCGTTGAGCAGGCGCCTCGACTGGTTCTCCTCCGCGTCCAGGCCCGTCAGCCGCAGCAGTTGGCGCTGGTGGTGGCCCGCGTCCACCACTTTCGGCAGAAAGGTGACGGTGTCGCCCTTGGGCGACCGTTCCATCTGCATCTCCGCGACGTCGAAGCCCAGTTCGTTGAGCCGACGTATCCGGCGGTCGATGTAGTGGCGCTTGTCGACCGGGTAGACGGACTCCCTCGTGAGCTCGTGCCACAGATCCTCGTAGCGCCGTACGATCGCCGCCCCGAACGGCACCGGGTCGACCGACGGATGCAGCGAGCCCGCGGCCTCCAGGTCCATCAGCTCCCCGGCGATGTTCACGCGCGCCAGCTCTATGTCGTAGTCGCGCTGGCCGGCGCTGAGCGTCGGCTGGATCTCGCCGGTCTCGGCGTCCACCAGATACGCGGCGTACGCGCCCGCGTCGCGCCGGAAGAGCGCGTTGGACAGCGAACAGTCGCCCCACGCGAAGCCGGTCAGATGCAGCCTCACAAGGAGGACGGCGAGCGCGTCCATCAGGCGCCTGACCGTGCTCGGACGCATCGTGGACTCGAACATCGAGCGGTACGGCAGCGAGCCCTTGAGGTGCCGCGTGATCAGCGCGGACTCCAGCGGCCTGCCGTCCGCGTCGACCCGACCCGTCACCACCGCGACCGGGTCGACCGCCGGTATCCCCAACCGGTGCAGATCCCTGAGCAGACCGAACTCCCGCACCGCGGGGCGCTCGGCGATCTCCTTGACCGCCAGCACCTCGGACCCTGCTGCCGCGAAGCGCACCACATGGCGCGAGATACCGCGTGGGAGCGCCACCAGACAGTCGTCGGGCCACTCTTCGAGCGGGATGCCCCAGGGCAGGTCGAGGAGCACGGCCGGCTGCTCCGGGTTGGTCGCGCTGATCTGGAGCGCCATGCCGCCTGCCTCCGAGGTCCGTTCCTGAGTTTCTGAGTTCCTGGGCTTGTGGGCTTGTGGGCTTCTGATTGCCTACGTTCCCGCGTTGCCCGGCGCGACCTGGACGAGCGCGTGCGTCCCGCTCGTACGCCAGGCGCCCCCGCTCGCGCCCTGTTCTTCGAGTCGTGCCAACGTGCGCGGGTCGAGGCCGACGATCACATCGGACTTCAGGGTACGCAGGGCCGCCGCCGGCCCCGGAAAGTGGGCCGTTCGCTCCGCGAACGACGTGGTCGGCGGCCAGAGCCGGTCGCCGACGAGGCGGCGGTAGTTGAGGTCGCCCTTCACGATCGTCAGGGCGGCCCCCGCGAACTCGCGCCGGAGATCGGCGGGCATCTCGCTGTACGGGAACGGCGCGCAGTAGAAACCGTGCGCACGTACGTCGAGCCGCCCGTCGCCCATCGCCGCCCAGAGCCGCTTTCCCGCCTCGCCCGCGCTGCCGGACGCCTGGGCGATACGGCGCGCGCAATCGACGACGTCGGCCATGGTCGCGTCGGAGACGTAGTACGGATACGGCTTGACGTGCAGGACGGCCTCGTCCGCGCGACCGGTGGTCAGGAGATGGTCGATGAGGACGAGGTCGGGGATCAGCTCGCGGCCGGAGTTGTCCGCGATGACATGGACGGTCCGCGCGGAGCCGGACGAGCCACGGCGGGCCAGCCTCTCGGCGGGCGTCCCCTCCGTAGGAAGCAGCGACCACAGCACCTCGCTGTCGTCCGCCACCAGAGGCCGGGGATCGTCACCCCGTGTCGCGCCCGCCGCGCCGACCGTGGGCGCCGCGCCCGGGGAACCGACCGCGAAGCCGAGGTCCGCGCGGTTGCCCCAGAGCGAGGCCTGGAGGTACGCGGCGGCCCGCTCCTCCACCGGCCGTTCGGCGAGGGCGTCGAGCGCGGAGAGTTCGTCGTCGACGAGCGAGCCGCGCAGCTCCGCCCGCTTGAAGGGCGCGAACGGGTCGGTGCCGTGCCAGGGCCCCGGCGCGAAGTAGCCGACCGCTTCGAGGAGTCGGCGGTAGAAGTAGCTCTCGGACCAGAGGAACGGCACGTCGAACCACGACCTGCCGAAGTACTCACCGCCCCACGCGTCCCACTGCTCACGGTCGTGCGCCCCACGATCCAGCGGTTCGATGACGCCCTCCGTACAGGAGCGCAGCAGCGCGTCGAGCGCATGGTGCCGCTCCGGGGACCACGGGAAGGCGTCCCGTACCTGCTGGATGAGGGCGGGGTGGCGCTCGGCCAGCACGCTCCGCGCGAACGAACCGGGCGTGCTGCTCACGATCACGGGCGCGTCATCCACTTCGGGCATGGTTTCCCTGTCCTCCGGAGCCGGTCGGTGTCGCCTCGCTGTCGCCGCCGGTCACAGGAGCGGCCACCGTCGCACCGTACCCTCCATGATTTCGCCCACTCGTCATGTCACCGTCGCCCCTCTCGGACCCCAGTCGGGCAGCCTGGTTCGCTGTGGATGTCACCGAGCAGGCCCGCGCCCTTCTGGAGCCCGTACCGGCCCATCGGACGGCCGGTATCGAGGTGCTGCGTGCGGCCGACGGCGCGGCGGAGGTCGCGCTGACCACGCCCCACGAGCTGACGAACGTGATCGGCTCGCTGCACTCCGGCGGGCTGGCCGCACTGATCGACGCGGCCGGACTCGCCGCGATCATCGCCGCCGGGGAGAGCGAGGACGCGTTCCAGGGGGACGTACCGCTCGGCGCCCACGCCTCCTTGGAGTTCCTCGCGCCGGCGCGCGGCAGGCTCGTGGCGACGTGCCGCCTGGACGACGAGGCGTCGCGCGCGCTGCGTCCGGTCCTCGCCCGTGAGACGGACAGGGCCCGCCTGACCACACACACCGAGGTCGTCGACTCGGCGGGTGTGCCGGTGTGCCGGGGCAGTTTCGAGTGGAGCGTACGCAGAACTACTCACGCGCCGCCCGAGTAGCCGCGCGGATACCGAGGCCCGCGCTCCGGGCCGACGCTGTTGCGCATGACGAAGACGAGCACGACCCAGGAACCTCAGAGCCACCCGAACCTGACCCCTCGCCAGCGGACCGGTCCGCTCAACCGCGCGCGGTGGGCAGCGATGCGCGTACTCCTCGGCACCGTCGGCCGGGCGAGCGCAGGGATCCGCATCGGATTCCGGCACGGCTTCGACAGCGGATCGATGCTGGACTACGTGTACGTCAACAAGGCCGGCGGATTCCCCGTCGTGGGGCACCTCATCGACCGCGTATATCTGAACGCCGTCGGATGGCGCGCGATCCGGGCCCGCCGCGAGCTGCTGAAAGATGTCCTCCGTAAGGAGATCGCACGGCGCGGCGGCGCCGACGGTGGTGCGAACGGCGGTCTGCGCGTACTGGACGTGGCGTCGGGGCCCGGACGCTACCTCCAGGACCTGCTCGCCGAGTACGCGCCCGGCTCCCTGCACGTCGAGTGCCGCGACCTGGACCGCGCGGGTCTCGCGCAGGGAGAGCGACAGGCGGCCGAGCGAGGGCTGACAGGGATCTCGTACGTCCATGGAGACGCCCTCGACCCGGCCCCCGGCTCCCACGCGCCCGACGTCATTGTCGTCTCGGGTCTCTACGAACTGCTGCTGGACGACGCCGTCATCGCCGCGTCCGTGGCGCGGCTGCGGGAGTTGCTCGCACCGGGCGGCGTGCTGGTCTTCACGACCCAGACCCACCACCCTCAGCTGGAGTTCATCGCGAACGTGCTGCCGAACCGTGAGGGCGTTCTGTGGGAGATGAAGTGCCGGCCCGTGGAGCTGGCCGAACAGTGGGCCGCTCAGGCCGGGTTCACGGAGGTCGCCAGTCGGCGGGAGTCGGTGGGGCTGTTCACCGTCACGACAGCGAGGCGCTGACGAGCAGCGCGAACCCCGCGACGGCGAAGAGGGTGCGGACGGCGTGGAAGCGGTTCCAGCGGCTCTCGAAGGCCTCGCGGACGGCGGAGTCGGGGTAGGTCTCGGGTGCCGACTCCGAGGACGCCAGGGCGTTGTTGAGCGGGATGTTGCCGGCGATGGTGACGAGGTGGTTGACGACCACGCAGACCAGCCCGGCCACCAGCAGCCACAGCTGGGTGTCCGAGCGGTCGTCGACGGGGACGGCGAGCGCCGCGATCGGGAAGGCCACCTCGGCGAGGAACACGAGCAGGAACAGCCCGCGCGGGACCTCCTCGTTGAGCCTGCGCATGGCCACGACGAACTGCCCGTCCGTCAGCCGCGCAAACGCGGGCATGATCCCGGTGAGGAAGATGAGCATCATCCCGGCGTACAGACCGGTGAAGATGACGGCGAGCGCGAGCAGGACAGAGGCCATGCCGCACATCATGGCGCGTCGCGAGGGGCGGCGCAGCACCGTTTTCGCGGGCATTCCACGGAGGTCTCACCGCGCCGCCGCGCGACTTCCGCGGAGCCACTCCGGGACTTGCCGCAGGGCGCTCCCGCGGCGGTTCCCAGGGCCGGACCTCCGGCGGCCCCCGGCCCTGGGAACAGCGCGTGTTCAGCCCCGCGCGCGGCTCGCCTGACCGATCGCCTCCGCCAGCTCCTTCACCGATCCGTCCTCCGTGGAGGCGGCCAACGTCCGCGCCCGCTTCTCCAGTTCACCGAGACCGGGCGCGCCGGGCAGACCTCCGTGGGACATCGCGTCTCCGCCCGAGGACTCTCCCCGAAGGGACTCCGCGAAGTACGCGGCGACGGCCGTGACCTGAAGGCGCGGCTCGGCGTCACCCCAGAGCCGGGCGTCGACCGCGCTCACGCCGATGGAGCCCGACCGCTCGCGCGGCGTCCGGGTCCCGGGATCCAGCCAGCGCACCGTCGCCTTTGCCACCTCACCGCTCGCGCCGGGCCGCAGCTTGACCGCGTACAGCGCCGTCACCGTGTGTCCGGGACCGACCTCGCCGCCGTCCACCCGGTCGTTCCGGAAGTCCTCGTCGGCGACAGCCCTGTTCTCGTAGCCGATCAGCCGGAAGCGCTCGACCGCGTCGCTGTCGAACGCGACCTGCGCCTTGGCGTCCCTGGCGCGCAGTTCGACGTTCATGGGGAGCTGGTCGACGAAGACCTTCCTGGCCTGTTCCCTGTCGGAGACGTACGTCGTGTGTCCGTCGCCCTTGTCGGCCAGCTGTTCCATCAGGGCGTCGCCGTAGTCGCTGCCGACCCCGACGCCGAAGAGGGTGATGCCGTGCTCGGTCCGCTCGTCCTCGATGCGTTCGAGGATCGCGTCCGCCTGCGTCTCGCCGGTGTTGGCCAGCGCGTCCGACAGCAGCACGACCCGGTTGGTCGCGCCGCTCCTGCGGCCCGCCACGGCCTCGTCGTAGCCGGTCTCGACACCTGCCCCGACGTTGGTCGACTGGGCGGGTTCCAGTTCCTCGATGACGTCGTGGATCCGGGAGCGGCTGTCGGCGACACGGGTCATCGGCAGCCGGGTCTCGGCCTGGTCGCTGAAGGTCACCAGGGCGATCGAGTCGTCGCCGCCCAGCTCGTCCGTAAGGATGCCGAGTGATTCCTTGACGAGGTCGAGACGGCCGGGCTCGGCCATGGAGCCGGAGATGTCGATGACGAACGTCAGTGCGGCAGGCGGGCGTTCGCCCTTGTGGTCGGCCTGGCGGGTCGCCAGCCCGACGCGCATGAGGGACCAGTCGTCGTCCGCTCCCGGCGCTGCCGCGCCGTCGACCGTGACGGAGAAGCCGTCGCCCTCGGGACGTTCGTAGTCCTGGCGGAAGCTGTTGACGAACTCCTCGGGCCGTACGGTGCCCGGGTCCGGCAGCCGTCCCTCGCCGAGGGTGCGCAGCGCGTATCCGTAGGAGGCGGTGTCCACGTCGAGGGCGAAGGTCGACAGGTAGTCCGGCTCGGGTGCGAACCGCCCTTCCGGTTGGTCGTCACGCTGTTTCTGTTCTCCGTCCCGCTGTCCCTCGCCCTGTTCGACCCCGTCGGCCGGGCCGGCGGCACCGGAGCCCGCCGCTGACCCCGCGCCCGCTCCCGTGCCGGGTGCCTCGCGGGCCGACGCGTCGATCGCCTTCGTGTTCTGTCCGTCGTCGCCCGAGCAGCCGGTGAGCAGCAGACCGCCGGCCAGCAGCGCGACCAGCGCTCCTCGATACGTCCGCGTGTGGAGTTTCGTCCTCGTTCGGAGCTTCGTCACGGTCCCCCCTGGAATCGTCAGCACGTGTGAATGTGACGGCCGAGGGGGCCGGCCGGACCGCCACCGGAGGTTGCGGATGAATCTCGATGCGGCAACGGGCCAGAAGAGTCGCCCGTCACCGCCCGGTCGTCTCCGCCGTCATCGCGTGAAGTCGTATACCGACCCGCGCCGTTGATACGTGAATCGACCACGTTGGCATGGAGTCGCCACTCTCTGAACTGGCCTTGTCACAGTGCGCAGTCTCGTGAGTACATTAAGTGGCGTACGGCTCCAAGGGGATGGCGGGGGTGGTCGGCCGTGGCACATGTTCCAGGTTCGGTACTCGACAGGTCGGCGCCGGCGAGAAGCACACTGCGGGAGGACGCGGGGGACACCGTGGAGGCTCTCCGGCCGGCGGGCAGGCCGGTCCGCGGCACCCACCAGGTGGCCGCCGCGCTGGCGGCGCTCGTCCGTTCAGCGCGCCAGGAGTTGCTGGCGTTCGACGATCCGGGCAGTTCGATGGGGAAGTGCCTCCCGTTGCCGTTCCTGGAGTTCGCCACCGCGTGCGTACGCGCTGCCGCGGAACGGGCGGCCCCGCAGGCGCGGCACGAGACCCAAGCGGAGACGCACACCGATGCCGGCTCCGGAGCGGGCTCCGAGGGAGCCGACGGCTCCGAGCGCTCGGCGGTCTCCGACAGCGGTACCGCTCCCCTGCCCGCGCTTCCGCTCACCGTCCGCCGGATCGTGCCGCGCCGCAGCCTGGCGGTGCTGCCTCCCGCGCTGCGCGCCCTGGCCTGCGGCGCGCGGCAGACGGAGTCGATCCCTTTCAAGATGGTCCTCGTGGACCGTACGACGGCCGCGGTCCCCCTGGACTTCGATCTCCACTTCAACGGGGTCCTGTTGATCAGGGACCCCGTCGTCGTCGGGGCCCTGGTCCGTATCCATCAGCACTGGTGGGACAGCGGCGAGGATGTTCACGTGGCGGCGGACCCGCCGGAGGGTTCGCTCCGCGACCCGGTGACGGGCCCGGCGCCCGTCGACGCGGAGACCGGACATGGCGCGAACCTCGAACCGGGCGTTCTCCCCCAACAGTTACGGCCCGTCCTCGATGCCATGTTGTGCGGGCTCACCGACGAGGCGGCGGCAGCGCGGCTGGGCATGTCGCCCCGTACGTACAGCCGTCGGGTCGGCGAGCTGCTCACCGCCCTCGGCACGACGAGCCGCTTCCGCGCGGGGGCGGAAGCGGCTCGTCGGGGCTGGGTATGAACGCGGCCGGGCGCTCAGCTCACGATGTCCTTGCGGGAGAACTTCCTGAACGCGAGCGCGAAGAGCACCAGGGCGTACGTCACGGAGATCGCCGAGCCCTTCAGCATGCCGCTCCACTCCAACTGGGGCTGGAGCGCGTCCGCCCAGGCGAACTGCCAGTGCGCCGGCAGGAAGTCTCGCCAATTCCCCAGCGCCGTCACCTGGTCCAGGACATTGCCGATGATCGTCAGACCGACCGCGCCACCGACCGCACCGAGCGGGGCGTCGGTCTTCGTGGAGAGCCAGAAGGCGAGGCCGGCGGTGACCAGTTGGGAGACGAAGATGAAACCGACCACGATCGCCAGCCGTGGCACGGCGTCCGCCGTCGCCAGGGACCCCCCGGTGGGCAGCTCCAGCGGCCCCCAGCCGTACGCGGCGGTGCCCGCCGCCAGCCCGACGAGCGGCAGCAGCACCATCGCCGCCAGACTCATCGAGAGCGCCACCGCCAGCTTGCTCCACAGGAGGCGGGCACGCGGCACGGGAGCGGCGAGGAGATAGCGGAGCGAGGACCAGCTCGCCTCGGAGGCCACGGTGTCCCCGCAGAAGAGCGCGACGGGCACGACCAGCAGGAAGCCCGCGGAGACGAAGAGGCAGGTGGCGGCGAAGTTGGCGCCGGACGAGGTCGCGGTGTCCATCAGGTTCAGCCGGCTGCCGCCCCCGCCGCCCCCCTCGTCTCCTCCCGGCGTCCCGCCGATGGCGAAGGCCACGATCAGCACGAAGGGCAGCGCGGCGAGCACTCCGCCCATCGCGATCGTCCGTCTGCGCTTGAGCTGTCGTACGAGTTCGACACCGAACGGGAGGGTGCGCCCCGCCCGGTAGCCCGGAGCCGATTCGGTCAGCGTGCTCATGCGGAGGCTCCTGAGATGAGAGTGAGGAAGGCGTCCTCCAGACGGCGGTGCGGTCCGACGCCGGTCAGCGCCACGTCCAGCCGCATGAGTTCGGCGACCAGGGTATTGGTGCTGGCCCCGTCGAGATGTACGAGCAGCCCCTCGTCCGTACGGATGGCCGACGCGATCCCGGGCATGGCGGCGATCTTGTCGACCACCGGGTCGGGCACCTGCCCGGCCGTGGTGACCAGCACGGTGTCGCCGGAGCCGGTGATCTCGGCGACGGGCCCCGCCTGGACGAGCCTGCCGCGGTCCATGACCACCAGGTGCGTACAGGTCTGTTCGACCTCGGAGAGGAGATGGCTGGAGACGATGACGGTCCGGCCGTTGGCCGCGTAGCGGATCATCACGTCGCGCATCTCGCGGATCTGCGGCGGGTCGAGGCCGTTGGTCGGCTCGTCCAGGATGAGAAGGTCCGGCAGGCCGAGCATCGCCTGTGCGATCGCGAGGCGCTGCCGCATGCCCTGTGAGTAGGTGCGTACGGCGCGGGCGAGGGCGTCGCCGAGTCCGGCGATCTCCAGGGCCTCCTCGATGTGCGAGTCCTCGGCGGGGCGGCCGGTCGCCCGCCAGTACAGCTCCAGGTTGTCCCGCCCGGACAGGTGCGGCAGGAAGCCCGCGCCCTCGACGAAGGCACCGACATGGGACAGGACCGGGGCGCCGGGCCTGATGGCGTGCCCGAAGACCCGGATGTCTCCGCCGTCAGGGGTGATGAGGCCCATCAGCATGCGCAGGGTCGTGGTCTTGCCCGCGCCGTTCGGGCCGAGGAGCCCGAGCACCTGGCCCTTCTCGACACGGAAGGAGAGGTCCCGTACGGCATAGCGGTCCGCGGACTTGGCGTAGCGCTTCGACAGGTCCGTGATCTGAAGCGGTACGTCGCCCAGTGCCGGATCGGGTGCCGGTGCGCTGACGCGGCGGCGCGCGGTGAGGAGCAGCACCGCGGCGATCAGCGCACCCGCCAGCGGCAGGCCCCAGACCCACCAGGCGAGGGTCGGCGCGGCCGTGGCGAGGGCGGGCGCCCTGGGTACGGACAGGTCGCCGTCCACGGTGACGGTGTAGGTGGCAGGGGCGGCCGGTGAGGCGTAGGCGAGGTCGGTCGCGGCGAAGACGACCCGCAGCCGGTGCCCGGCCTCCACCTTGTGGTCGATGGCCGGCAGCGCCACGTCGACGGTCCTGCCGCTGCCTTCCTTGACGCCTTCGACCCGGATGGGGGCCACGAGTTGTGAGGGCAGTACCTGCTGGCGGCCGTCGGACCCGACGTCGTAGACCTTGCCGAAGAGCACGGCGTCGTCGGTGTCGGCCTTGACGCTGACCCGGACGGTCGGTGAGCCGGTGACCTGGAGCGAGCGGTCGAGCGGCGCGGAGTCGAAGCGGGCGTACTGCCCGGGGAAGTCGAGGGCGATGCCCAGGCCGAACGTGGTCAGCTGGGACAGTCCGC
Source organism: Streptomyces sp. NPDC058665 (assembly GCF_042714995.1). Taxonomy (NCBI): domain Bacteria; kingdom Bacillati; phylum Actinomycetota; class Actinomycetes; order Kitasatosporales; family Streptomycetaceae; genus Streptomyces; species Streptomyces sp. NPDC058665. Next base: position 28,035 of record NZ_JBHXRX010000036.1, on the reverse strand, counting down.
CGCCGAGGCCCGGCACGGTGGAGATGGCGGGCGGGCTCGCGCCCGCGGGATTCTCGAACGACTGCGGGGAACCTGACAGCGGGACGTCCGTCGTCCCGCTCCGCAGCCCGGGATAGCTGTCGCTGGTCGCGCCTCTCAACAGCGCCTGGCCGTCGGTCGAGTCGACGCCGCCGGTCCTGCTGACGCGGAACGCGGGCCCGGTGTCGGTGCCGGTGTCCTTCTTGAGATAGCGGTCGAACCAGGAGGAGATACGGCTCTCGATGCGGCCGGTCTCGGCGGTTCCGCTGTCGTGGCCGCCGGCCATCCAGTCGACGGAGACAGGGGCACCGTTGGCCTTGATCGTCTTCGCCATGACATCGGACTGGCCGAGCGGGAAGAGGGAGTCGGTCTGCCCCTGGATGATCAGCGAGGGCACCTTGATGCGGTCGCCGATCGCGGACGGGCTGCGCTCCGCGAGGAGTTCACCGGCCGCCGCGTCGGGCTTCCCTGCGACGGCGACCCGCTCGTACATCTCGCAGAGCTGCTTCTCGAAGGTGTCGCAGCCACCGCCGGTGGAGAAGAAGATCCCGGCCCAGAGCTTCTTGAAGACGCCGTTGGGGAAGAGGGAGTCGGCGAGATTCCAGTAGGTGATCACCGGCGCTATCGCGTCGACGCGCGGGTCGTATCCCGCGCCGAGCAGCGCGATGCCTCCTCCGTAGGAGGCTCCGCTCATGCCGACGCGCGGGTCGCCGTCGGCATCGAGCTGGACCTCGGGACGCTCGGCGAGCCAGTCGATCATCCGGGAGACGTCTTTTACCTCGTGGGCCGGGTCGTTGAGTCCGATCTTGCCGGTGGATTTCCCGAATCCCCGTGCGGACCAGGTCAGCACGGCGAATCCGTCGCGCGCGAGCTTCTCGGCCTGCTTCCGTACGTCGTTCTTGCTGCCCCCGAACCCGTGGCCGAGCAGGACCGCCGGCCTGCGCTCGCCGCCGCCGTCACCCGCGGTGAAGTACGAGGTGTCGATCCTGGCGCCTGGCATCTCCATCATCTGGTCGGCTCGGTGCACGGTCGGTGCGCTGTCCGAGGCGACGGCGGTCCAGGTGCCGGCGCCGACGAGCACGGCAGCCGCGGCCATGCCCGCGAGCCATCGTTTGCGCAGCCGTGGCCGCCGGGGGGTTGGGATCTCCATCCTTGAACCCTAAACGGCACCGCGAGCCGCCCGCGCTTACACCGGTCGGAACTCAGGAACCTCCTCGGGGAGTACGCGGTAGCGTCGCCGTACACCGGGCGCGGTACGCGGCCCCCGAGGCTCCGTAGGGGTCTGCGCGCCCGGCGACGCGTAAGGGAGACGAGCCATATGACCGGCATGGAGATCCGCCGAGCGACGACGGTCGCCGAACTCGCCGCCGCCCAGCATCTGTACGACAGCCCGGCGCGGCCCGAGTGGGCGGAGCGCTTTCTCGCCGCTCCGGGTCATCTGCTGCTGATGGCCTATGTCGAAGGGGTCCCGGTCGGATTCGTCTCCGGCATCGAGATGCTGCATCCGGACAAGGGGGTCGAAATGTGCCTGTACGAGCTGTCGGTGGACGAGCGATACCGGCGGCGGGGCATCGGACAGGCGCTGACGGACGCTCTGGCGGACATCGCGCGCGAGCGCGGCTGCTACGACATGTGGGTGGGCGTGGACACCGACAACGATCCGGCGCTGGCGACCTACCGCGCGGCCGGTGCGCGTGACGAGGGTCGCTTCGCGATGCTGACCTGGGAGTTCCCAGCTTCCTAGGGCCGCTCGGCGGTGACGAGCCACAGACGGCTGGTCAGATGTACCCCCTGCCGGGTCTCGAAGGCGTGGAAGGCTTCCGTTGCCGCGTCGTGCGCGCGCGTACGCGTCCGCTCGTCGGCGTCGGCCAGGGTCAGCCAGTGTTGCAGCGGCCCCCATCCCATGAGGAACGCGGAGGCGTCGGAGGCGTCCTTGCCCCAGTGCTGGGTCAGCGCCAGGGCACGCAGCCCGATTCCTTTGAAGCCCGCCTCGCTGAGGACCCGCTCGGTGTGCGCGGGGTCGGCGAAGGAGGCGGGCTGGTGCCTGTTGTCCTCGTTGACGGCGGGCAGGGTGACCTGGGTGCCGATCGCCGCGAAGATCACCGCCTGGTCCATGAGGCTGAACGACTGCGGACAGACGAAGGCGAGCCGTCCACCAGGCCGTAACGCATTGCCGATGTTGCGGAACGCGGCCGCCGGATCGGCGAAGAACATCACCCCGGAGCGGCTCACGGCGATGTCGAAGGACTCCTCCTCGAAGTCGTACACCTGCGCGTCGCCCTGGACGAACGTGACGTCCTCGACCTCCTCCGCCACGGCGGACTCCCTGGCCCGCGCCAGCATGGGCGCCGACAGATCGATCCCGACGGCCCGAGCCCCCCGGCGCGCGGCGAGCCGGGTGACCCGACCGTTCCCACACCCGACATCGAGGACCCGATCACCCTCCTTTATGCCGGCCGCTTCGAGCAGCGGAGCATTGGCAGCATCGTTCAGATTGTCGTACCGATCTTGGTGCTCTACCCAGTGCCTGCCCTCATAGCCGTTCCACGCCTCGGCCTGGGCTGAATTCACCATGTCCGTCATGCCTTCCATACTGCCGCTCCTCCCGGCTTGCGCACATAGCATGGCGAGAACTCGACTTGCCCGGCGCGCCGGTTTCAGGCGGGCGATCGCGGAGCAGGGGGACGCGGCTTCGGGGGCCTCATCGGCGTAGCGTCACAACGCGCTGCTCGGCACCGATGGATCCTCCGCCCTCTACAGTGGCTCCGTTTGTACCGCGCAGATCTGAACACCCGAAAGGAAAGCCGTCGTGAAGACCTTCACCATGCCCGGCACCGACATCCTCGCGCCGAACGTCGTACTCGGCCTAATGCGTATCGCCGACAAGACGGACGACGACGTCCGCGAACTCGTCCGCACCGCGCGCGACGCGGGCATCGACTTCGTTGACCACGCCGACGTCTACGGCGGCGAACTGCACGGCTGTGAACGGCGCTTCGCCGAGGCTATGGCGCTGACCCCGTCGCAGCGCGACGAGATCACGATCCAGACCAAAGCGGGAATCGTGACGGACGGGCCGTACTACGACTTCTCTTACGAACACATCGTCAAATCGGTCGAGGGCTCACTCGCGGCCCTGCGGACCGACCGCATCGACATCCTGCTGCTGCACCGCCCCGACGCGCTTGTCGAGCCCGAAGAGGTTGCCCGCGCCTTCGACGAGCTCGAATCCTCGGGCAAGGTGCGCGCCTTCGGTGTCTCGAACCAGACCCCACGCCAGATCGACCTGCTGCGCAAGTACGTGCGTCAGCCCATCGTGGCCAACCAGCTTCAGCTCTCGATCACACACGAGCCGATCATCGCTCAAGGGGTCGCCGCGAACATGCTCGCGGAGCAGCAGGCGGCCACCCTCGACGGCGGAGGGATCGTCGACTACTGCCGGCTGAACGACATCACCATCCAGGCGTGGTCCCCCTTCCAGGCCGGCTTCTTCACGGGTGTCTTCCTCGGCTCGCCGGACTACCCCGAGCTCAACGCCGTCATCGACCGCCTCGCCGGCAAGTACGACGTCCCCGCCATCGCGATCGCGACCGCCTGGATCACCCGCCACCCCGCTCGGATGCAGGTCGTGCTCGGCACCACCAGCCCGGAGCGCGTCGCGGGCGCCGCCCAGGGTTCCGAACTCCAGCTCACCCGGGCCGAGTGGTACGAACTGTTCCGCGCCGGGGGCCACCTCGTTCCCTGAATCCGGATGCGGGGCGGCACCTGAGCCAGACGCCGGAAGATTCCCACCCGAGACCCGCGTCATCGACAAACAACCCTGAGACGGAGCGACCGGCGGGCAAAATGGCCTCATGACAAAGCTGTCCGTACGGTCGGTCCGCCCTCGCTCCTCAGTTTCAGCGCTTTCGTTGTGGTCTCAGGACTCGGTGTTGTCGATCGGCTCGGTGGGATCGGTGCTGTCCGTGGGGTCCGTCGGGTCGGTCTTGTCGATCGGCTCGATCGGAAGTGCCCTGTCGGTCGGCTCGATCGGGTCCTCCCTGTCGCTGATCTCCACCGGGTCGTGGCTGAGTACAGGATCGTTGTTCTCCGCGCAATCGCGGTGGTCGGTACTGTCCTGGCGCTCCTCCCGCGGTTTCCTGGCCGTGGGAGCGGTAGGGGCGGCGGCGGGAGGCGCCCTGCTGATGGCTCAGCTGCTGCACCAGGCCAGAACCGGCACCGAATAACGGGTCAGTGGTTGCGGGGGAAGCCCAGGTCCACGCCCGACGGGGCGTCCGCCGGGTCCGGCCAGCGGGTTGTGACGACCTTGCCTCGGGTGTAGAAGTGCACGCCGTCGTTGCCGTAGATGTGGTGGTCGCCGAAGAGCGAGTCCTTCCAGCCACCGAAGGAGTGGTAGCCCACCGGCACCGGGATCGGCACGTTCACGCCGACCATCCCCGCCTCGACCTCCAGTTGGAAGCGGCGGGCCGCGCCGCCGTCGCGGGTGAAGATCGCCGTGCCGTTGCCGAAGGGTGAGGCGTTCACGAGGGCGACGCCGTCGTCGTACGTCTCGGTGCGCAGCACGCAGAGCACCGGGCCGAAGATCTCGTCGCGGTAGGCGTCGGAGTCGGTCGAGACGTGGTCGAGGAGGGACAGGCCGATCCAGTGGCCGTCCTCGTACCCCTCGACGCGCAGGCCGGTGCCGTCCAGGACGACTTCGGCGCCTTGTGCGGCGGCGCCCGTCACGTACGACGCGACCTTGTCGCGGTGGGCGGCCGTGATCAGCGGGCCCATCTCGGAGGCCGGGTCGGTGCCGGGGCCGATCTTGATCTTCTCGGCGCGTTCGCGGATCTTGCTCACGAGTTCGTCGCCGATGGCGCCCACCGCGACGACCGCCGAGATCGCCATGCAGCGCTCGCCCGCGGAGCCGTACGCCGCCGAGACGGCCGCGTCCGCCGCCGCGTCCAGGTCGGCGTCGGGGAGGACCAGCATGTGGTTCTTGGCGCCGCCGAGGGCCTGGACGCGCTTGCCGTTGGCGGAGGCGGTGGCGTGGATGTAGCGGGCGATCGGCGTCGAGCCGACGAAGGAGACCGCAGCGACGTCCGGGTGCGCGAGGAGGGAGTCGACGGCCACCTTGTCGCCGTGGACGACGTTGAGGACCCCGTCCGGCAGGCCCGCCTCGGCGGCGAGTTCGGCCAGCAGATTGGCCGCCGACGGGTCCTTCTCGCTCGGCTTCAGTACGAAGGTGTTGCCGCAGGCGATGGCCAGCGGGAACATCCACATCGGTACCATCGCGGGGAAGTTGAACGGCGTGATGCCGGCGACGACGCCCAGCGACTGCCTGATCGAGGAGACGTCGACCCGGTTGGCGACCTGTGTCGACAGCTCGCCCTTGAGCTGGGTGGTGATCCCGCAGGCCAGCTCGACGATCTCCAGCCCGCGCGCGACCTCGCCCAGGGCGTCGGAGTGGACCTTGCCGTGCTCGGCGGTGATCAGCGCGGCGATCTCGTCCCGGTGCGCGTCGAGGAGCGCGCGGTAGCTGAACAGGATGCCGGTGCGTGTGGAGAGGGAGGACGTGCCCCAGGTGCCGTACGCGGCCTTCGCCACCGTGACTGCGGCGTCCACCTCCTCCGCGGAGGCGAGCGCGACCTGTGTGGTGACCGCGCCGGTCGCCGGGTCGGTGACCTGGCCCCAGTTGCCCGACGCGCCCTCGACGGTCTTGCCACCGATCCAGTGGTTGACGGTCTTCATTGCCTGCTCCTTCGGGTCCATCGGTCAGAGGTGGCGGCGGCGGGCGGCGGCCTTCCGGTCGTACTCCTCGCGTGCTGTGACCGCCGGCGCGCGGGTCGCCGTCTCGGCCACGGGAACATCCCACCACGCCTGCGCGGGGGGCGCGCCCGACACAGTGTCTGCCGTTTCGGTCTCCGCGTAGACACATGTGGGGACGTCGGACGCGCGCGCGAGGGCGAGGGCTTCTCGCAGGTCACGGATGGTCTTGGCGCGGATCACGCGCATCCCGAGCGAGGCCGCGTTGGCGGCGAGATCGACCGGGAGGGGATCGCCCGTGTAGGTCGGCGAGCCGACGGTGTCGGCCTCCCGGAAGCGGTACGCCGTACCGAACCGTTCCGCGCCGACGGACTCGGAGAGACCGCCGATCGACGCGTAGCCGTGGTTCTGAAGGATCACCAGCTTCAGTTGGAGGCGTTCCTGGACGGCGGTGACGATCTCGGTGGGGTTCATCAGATACGTGCCGTCGCCGACCAGTGCCCAGACCGGGCGCCCCGGGTCGGCCAGCATCACGCCGATGGCGGCAGGGATCTCGTAGCCCATGCACGAATAGCCGTACTCGACGTGGTATTGGTCGCGGGAGCGCGAGCGCCACAGCTTGTGTAGGTCGCCGGGGAGCGATCCCGCCGCGTTGATGACGATGTCCTCGTCCGTGACGAGCGCGTCGAGCAGTCCGAGGACCTGCGGCTGGGTGGGCCGTACCAGGTCCTCCGAGGTGTCGAAGGCCGCGTCGACGCGGTGCTCCCAGCGCTCCTTGTCCTCCGCGTACTCGGTGGCGTAGGCGGCGTCCACGCGATGGTCCGAGAGGGCCCCGGTGAGTTGCTCCAGGGCGGTGCGGGCGTCGGCCACGAGGGGGGCGGCGGCGAGCTTGTGGGCGTCGAAGCCGGTGACGTTGATGTTGAGGAAGCGGACGGCCGGATTCGAGAAGAGCGTCGCGGACGCCGTGGAGAAGTCGGACCAGCGGGTGCCGACGCCGATCACCAGGTCGGCGGTGCGGGCCAGTTCGTCGGCGGTGGCGGTGCCGGTGTGGCCGATCCCGCCGACGTCCGCCGGGTGGTCGTGGCGCAGGGAGCCCTTGCCTGCCTGGGTGGACGCGACGGGGATGCCGGTCGCCGTCGCGAAGGTGGCCAGCGCGTCCTCGGCCGCACTGTGGTGGACGCCGCCGCCCGCCACGAGCAGCGGACGCCGCGCGGCGCGCACGGCCTCGGCGCCGTCGGCGAGTTCGTACGGATCGGGGCCCTGCCTGCGCACCCGCCAGACGCGCTCGGCGAAGAACTCCTCCGGCCAGTCGTACGCCTCCGCCTGTACGTCCTGCGGCAGTGCGAGGGTCACCGTGCCGGTCTCGGCGGGGTCGGTGAGGACCCGCATCGCCGCGAGCGCGGCCGGGATGAGCGCCTCCGGCCGCGAGACGCGGTCGAAGTACTTCGACACCGGGCGGAGCGCGTCGTTGACGGAGACATCGCCCGCGTGGGGCACTTCGAGCTGCTGGAGGACGGGGTCGGCGGGGTGCGTCGCGAAGATGTCGCCGGGGAGCAGCAGCACGGGCAGCCGGTTGATGGTGGCGAGGGCCGCCCCGGTGACGAGATTGGTGGCGCCGGGGCCGATGGAGGTGGTCACGGCGTGAGTGGAGAGGCGGTTGCTCTGGCGGGCGTAGCCGACGGCGGCATGGACCATGGCCTGTTCGCTGCGGCCCTGGAAGTACGGCATGTCCGGGCCGGCCTGGACGAGCGCCTGGCCGATGCCCGCCACGTTCCCGTGGCCGAAGATGCCCCAGGTGGCGTCGATCAGCCGGCGGCGGCTGCCGTCGCGTTCGGTGTACTGGCGGGACAGGAAGGCGATCAGTGCCTGGGCCACGGTGAGGCGGCGCGTACTCATCGGTGGGTCTCCTCGTCCTTGTCCTTGTCCTCATAAGGAGGGTGACTCGGCGGTCCCTGCGGCGCCGGCTGTCGCGGCGCTCCGTACATCGGCAGCCGGGGATCGACCGCCTGTCCGGGCCAGGTGTCGCGGATCCAGCCGTGGTCGGGGTGGTCGCGGATCAGCCACTGTCTGGTCTCGCCCGGTCCGGCCATCACGTTGAGGTAGTACATGGTGCGGCCGGGGGCGGCGATGGACGGGCCGTGCCAGCCGTCGGGGATGAGGACGGTGTCGCCGGTCCGGACCTCGGCGAGGACATCCGTACCGCCGGGCCTGGAGGGCGAGACGCGGTGGTAGCCGAGGCCGCCGTCCTCGATCTCGAAGTAATAGATCTCCTCCAGCTCCGACTCGACGCCGGGGTGGTTCTCGTCGTGCTTGTGCGGCGGGTACGACGACCAGTTGCCGCCGGGCGTGAGGACTTCGACGGCGATCAGCCGGTCGCAGTCGAAGGTGTCGGCGGCGGCGAAGTTGTTGACCTGGCGGGAACAGTTGCCGCTGCCCCGCAGTTCGACCGGAACCTCCGGTGCGGAGCCGTAGCGAGCGGGGAGTCGTCGCTCGCACTTCGCTCCTGCCAGGGCGAAGCGGCCTCCCGCACCGGAGGCGATCTGGGCGTGGGCGTCACGCGGAACGTACGCGAAGTCCGTGACGGAGCTGAACACGCTTTCTCTGCCCAGCAGTTCAAAGATCTCGCCTTGCGTGTGCACCGTACAACCGCCGTTGAGCGGAAGCACGATCCACTCACTGTCCCCGCTGTCCAGCGTGTGTGTACCGCCGGGCGGCAGGTCGAGGACGCGCAGGGCGCTGTGTAGCCAGCCGGCCCGGCGCGGCTCGATGTCGAGCGCGTACGGTCCGTTCGGCGCGCTGCCCGCGCGCACGTGCCGTTCCAGGAACTCACCGTCGGAGCCGGTGTCCGAGCCGGTGTCGGTGTCCGTCGTCATGGTCGTTCCGTATCCCTCCGCACGTCTGCCTACTCTCCCCGCGACCCCTACAGCCGCTCCGTCCGCCGGCCCCGGGCCCCCTACAACAGGCCCACGGCGGTGTCGACCGCCGCCCCCACGTCGCCGTCCACCGGATAGAGGAGCGAGCGCCCCACGACCAGGCCCTGCACCGTGGGCAGGCGCAGCGCCTTGCGCCACTTCTCGTACGCGCCCTCCTGGTCGTCGCCGATCTCACCGCCGAGCAGGACGGCGGGCAGGGTGGACGTCTCCATCACCCGGGCCATGTCGTCGGGATTCTCGGTGACGGGCAGTTTCAGCCAGGTGTACGCGGAGGTGCCGCCGAGGCCGGAGGCGATGGCGATGGAGCGGGTCACCGCCTCGGCCGTCAGGTCGTTGCTGAGCCGTCCGTCCCTGCGGCGGCAGATGAACGGCTCGACGAAGACCGGCAGCCGGCGCTCCGCCATGGCGTCCACGGCGCGCGCGGCCGACAGGAGGGTGTCCGCCGAACGCTCGTCCTCGTAGTCGATACGCAGCAGCAGCTTGCCCGCGTCGAAGCCGAGACGGGCGATGTCCTCGGCGCGGTGACCGGTGAAACGGTCGTCCAGTTCGAAGGCGGCGCCGGCCAGGCCGCCTCGGTTCATGGAACCGACGACGACACGGTCCTCCAGGGCACCGAGGAGCAGCAGGTCGTCGAGTATGTCGGAGGTGGCGAGGACGCCGTCCACGCCGGGGCGGGACAGCGCGAGGCAGAGACGCTCCAGCAGGTCGACACGGTTGGCCATGGCCAGCCGGCGGTTGCCGACGGCCATGGCGCCACGCGCCGGGTGGTCGGCCGCGACGATCATCAGCCGCCCGCCGGGGCGCAGCAGGGGGCGGCGGCTGCGGCGGGCGGCGGCCTCGGCGACCGCCTCGGGATGGTGCGCACGGATCCGTACGAGATCCGACGCGTCGACTCGGGTCACAGGGCAGCCTCCGGGGGCAGCGTTCCCGGCGTGGGGACCGGGCCGCCGCCAAGGACCTGGACGACTTCCCGGGCGTACGGCATGGCGGACGAACAGGCAAGCCGGGCGGCGACGATGGCACCGGCGGCGTTGGCGTACCGCATGACGCGCTCCAGGTCCCAGCCCGCCAGCAGCCCGTGGCAGAGGGCGCCGCCGAAGGCGTCCCCGGCGCCGAGGCCGTTGACGACCTCGACGGGGACGGGCGGCACCTCGGCGGTCGTGCCGTCGCGGTGGACGGCGAGAACGCCCTTGGGGCCCTGTTTGACGACGGCCAGTTCGGGTCCCGCGGCGAGGAGCGCTTGGGCCGCGGCGTACGGTTCGCGCTCTCCGACGGCGACTTCGCACTCGTCCAGATTGCCGACAGCGACCGTGGCGTGGCGCAGGGCCTGCTCGTACAGGGGCCGGGCGGCGGCCATGAGGGCTCGCGGATCATCGGGTGCGCCGGTGGGGGCTGAGTCCTCGGAAGCCGGGGCGCCGGAGCCATCGCCGGGTGCCCTCCAGAACATCGGGCGCCAGTCGAGATCGAAGACGGTGACGGCGGTTCCGGGCCGCTGCCCGGACTGACGCTCGTCGGCGTTGCGTGCGCGTGCCTCGCTGCGCGTACGCAGCGCCGTCAGCGTGGCGGCCCTGCTGGGCTCCTCGCACAGGCCCGTACCCGTCATCCAGAAGATCCGTGCCGACCGGATGGAGTCCAGGTCCAACTCGTCCGGGTGGATCTCCAGATCGGGCGCCTTGGGCTGCCGGTAGAAGTAGAGCGGGAAGTCGTCCGGGGGAAAGATCTCGCAGAACGTCACCGGGGTGGGCCACCGGTCGACCGGTGTCACCCACCGGTCGTCCACCTCGAACTCCCGCAGGGCGTGGTGGAGATAGTCGCCGAACGCGTCCCGTCCGGTGCGGGTGATGACCGCGCTCCGGCGGCCGAGCCGGGCGGCGGCCACGGCCACGTTCGTCGCCGAACCGCCGAGGAACTTCCCGAAGGTGTCGACCTGCGCCAACGGGACTCCGATACGCAGCGGATAGAGGTCAACGCCGATCCGCCCCATGGTGATCACGTCGTACGGCTCAGGCATGCGCGTCCCCTCGTTTCGACGGCCCGACCCAGGTCTAGTGCTCCCTCCCGACCTCTGTCAACGTTTTGTCCTTACATTCGGACGAAGGCTTGACACTCTTCTCGAGCGGCCGGGAGGCTGACCGCCATGACCTCCTCCGTACCCCCGCTGGACCGCATCAGGGTCGGGTCGGCACCTGACTCCTGGGGCGTGTGGTTCCCCGACGATCCCCAGCAGGTTCCCTGGCAGCGTTTCCTCGACGAAGTGGCCGAGGCCGGATACGAGTGGATCGAACTCGGCCCCTACGGCTACCTCCCCACCGATCCGGCCCGCCTCGCCGAGGAGACGGCCGCGCGCGGTCTGAAGGTCTCGGCGGGCACCGTGTTCACCGGACTCCACCACGGCCCCGCCGTCTGGGACACGACCTGGGCGCATGTCGCCGACATCGCGGCGCTCACCAGGGAGATGGGCGCGGACCATCTGGTCGTCATCCCGTCCTTCTGGCGTGACGACAAGACGGGGCAGGTGCTGGAGGACCGGACGCTGACCTCCGCGCAGTGGCACGACCTGACGACCCAGACCGAACGGCTCGGCCACGAGGTGCGCGACCGCTTCGGGCTGAACATCGTGGTCCATCCGCACGCCGACACCCACATCGACAGCGAGGAGAACGTCAGCCGTTTCCTCGACGCCACCGATCCCGATCTGGTGTCACTGTGTCTGGACACCGGGCACTACGCGTACTGCGGCGGCGACAGCGTCAAGCTGATCGAGACCTACGGGGAGCGGATCGGCTATCTGCATCTCAAGCAGGTGGATCCGGAGATCCTCGCCGATGTGGTCGCGGGCGAAGTACCGTTCGGGCCGGCCGTCGGACGGGGCGTGATGTGCGAGCCGCCGACCGGAGTGCCCGCGCTGGGACCGGTGCTGACGGCGGCCCAGAAACTGGGTGTCGATCTCTTCGCCATCGTGGAGCAGGACATGTATCCGTGCCCGCCAGACAAGCCCTTCCCGATCGCTGAGCGCACGCGCCGCTTCCTGCGCTCGTGCGGCGCCTAACTCGGCACCCACGTCGAACAGTTGGACCATTGGTTCACCCTTTTCCGATGCGTCGCTTCTGTCACAGACGTCCGCTCGACGTCACGCTTATCTCCATTACGCGGGTTTTCCGTCACAGTGGCGCGACAGCCCCTCCCCCACGGTCACTCTGCGTCGTTCAACGGGCACAGGCTCAGTGATCACCAGCGTTTGAGTCGCAGCCCAGCGGACGGCCCCGGCCGCCGCTGCGGCGGACTCAGGGAGGTGCCACGCATGACGGACAGAAATCTCTGGTCCTACAAGGAGATCGCCGCACACATCCGGGTACAGCCGGACACCGTCCGTTCGTACCGCAAGCATGGTCTGCTTCCGCGGCCGGACCATGTGGAGAACGGCAAGCCCTACTGGTACGCGGACACCATCCGCTCCTGGGTGGCCAAACGCCCGGGTAACAGAGGGCGCAGAGAGTGAGGCCCGGGATCTGACCCCGCGCCAGCTCTGTACGGCGACCGGTTCCGAGGGCCTCGTACCCCACACCCCCGTGGTGGGGTACGAGGCCCTCGGCCCCGTACCGTTCAGACCGACTCAGACCCTGGCCTTGTCCCGCTCACCGGCCCCGGACACAGACCCGTCAGGCCCGTCGGATGCCCCGGCCCCGGCGGCGCCGTCCGTCACGGCCTCCGGACGTGCCTCGCCCTCGCTCACCCCGAACCGGTCGTGGAAGCGGCGCAGCGGCCCCGGCGCCCACCATGTCGCCCTGCCCGTCAGCTTCATGACCGCCGGGACCAGCAGACTGCGCACCACCATCGCGTCCATGACCACGGCGAGCGCGATCCCGAGCCCGAGCATCTTGGTGTTCGTCACCCGCGAGGCGCCGATGGCGACCATGACCACCGCCAGGATCACCGCCGCCGCCGTGATCAGCCCGCCGGTGCGCTGAAGCCCGAATATGACCGAGCGCTCGTGGTCACCACCGCGGTCGTACTCCTCCTTGATCCGGGATATCAGGAAGACCCCGTAGTCCATGGAGAGCCCGAAGGCGACGCAGAACATCAGCACCGGAAGCGTCGTCTCTATGTCGCCGGTCGAGGTGAAACCGAGCAGTCCCGAGAGATTGCCGTCCTGGAAGACCCAGACGACCGCCCCGAACATCGCCGTAAGACTGAGCGCGTTCAGCGCCACCGCCTGTATCGGGATGAGGACGCTGCCCGTCAGCAGGAAGACCAGCAGCAGCGTCACCAGGACGATGATGCCCGCGGCCAGGGGCAGCCGGTCCGCGATGGCGTCCTTCGAATCGACCAGTACGGCGGCGGTGCCGGTGACGGAGGTGTCGAAGGCCGCCGGCTCGGCACGGAGTTCACGGACGAGCCTCTGCGCCTCCGGGCCCACCGCCTCGCCACGCGGCAGCACGGTGAAGTACGCGTGGTCGCCGGAGACGACAGGGCCGTCGACCCGCAGCACGTCCGGCAGACCGGCCACCCGGTCGCGGTAGTCCGCGTACTCGGCGGAGGTCGCCCCGCCCTCGCCCAGCACTTCAAGCCCGCCCCCGGGACTGCCGGAGAAGCCACTCCTGATGTCCTCCTGGACCACCCGGGACTCCGCGCTCGTCGGCAGCTGCCGGTCGTCGGCCGTGCCGAACTTGACGCCCAGGAAAGGCAGTCCGAGCAGGACCAGAGCCGTGGCGGTCCCGACGGCGAAGAGCGGAGCCCTGCGCATCACCAGCGCCGCCGCACGCCCCCAGCCCCGGCCCGCCTCCCCCGCCTTCGCCGCTCCCGGCCGGGATCCGTCCGCCGTCGCGTCGCCGGGCGCCGAACGCTTGCGTACGCGGGTGAACAGCCCTCGCAGGTCGAGGGAGTTGATCCGATGGCCGAGCAGCATCAGCGCGGCCGGCAGCAGGATCAGCGCGGCAGCGGCGGCGAGCAGCACCACCGCTATCCCGGCGTAGGCGAACGAGCGAAGGAAGTATTGCGGGAAGACCATCATGGCCGCGAGCGACACCGCCACCGTCAGCGCGGAGAACAGCACCGTCCGGCCGGCGGTGCGCAGCGTGGTCCCCACCGCGTCCCGCACCTCGGCGCCATCGGCCAGCTCCTCCCGGAATCTGCGCACGATGAACAGCGCGTAGTCCACGGCCAGTCCGAGCCCCAGAGCCGTGGTGAGGTTCTGTGCGAAGACCGACACATCCGTGATCTCGGTGATTCCGCGCAGCACGGCGTTGGTCCCGAGGATGGCGACGATGCCGACACCCAGCGGCAACAGGGCCGCGACCGCGCTGCCGAAGACCATCACGAGCAGGACCAGCGTGACCGGAAGGGCTATCAGCTCGGCCCGGAGCAGGTCCTCCTGGATGATCGTCTGGATGTCGTGCCGCACGGCGACCGGCCCGCCGACCGAGACCTCCAACAGGCCCTGGGTGCCACGGAATTCGGGCGCGATCCGCTCCAGGGTCTCACCGGCCTCCTTCTCCTCGCCCACGATCCTGGCCGCGATCAGCGCCTCGTCCCCCTTTTCGGCGCGCAGAGCGGGCGTCCGCGTCTGCCAGTACGACCCGACGCCTACAACACCCTTCTCGGCGGACAGCCGCTCGGTCAGCCGCTCGGCCTCGGCGGCCACAGCGGGGTCGTCCACCCCTCTGTCGCCCGCGTCGACGAGGAGCAGCAGATTCGGCTGGGAGGCCGGGAACTCTCGCTCCAGCGCCTTCGTGGCGTACGTCGACGAAGCGGCGGGGTCCTCCCACCCTCCGCTGCCCATCCGGTCGCCGACCCCGCTCCCCGCGAAGACCGCCAGCGCCGTGATCACCAGGGCGACCAGCAGCGAAAGCCGTGGACGCGCCGTGACGAACCGGGTCCAGCCGCCGATTCGCGGCCCCCCGTTGACTTCGGACATAGTGCGGTGTCCCCTTCACCATGACCCACGGGCATGGGTCAGCGACTGCCATAGACTGGAAAACACGAGCGACCGCTCGCATTCACCAAGAATGCGAGCGGGGACTCGCATTTGTCAACCACCGCCAACCGATCGAGGGATCCTGGGAGTTCACGTGCCTGAAGCGAGGAGAGGCGGAGCCGTGGAGCGAGGCGTCCAGGACAGCGCGACCAAGGCGGGCGGCGACGGCGGCGACTCCGCCGACGCGGGGAGGCCGCGCCGCCGCCAGGCCCGCGGCGAGCGCCGTATCGCACAGATCCTGGAAGCGGCGGGCCGCGTCTTCTGCACGAGCGGCTACACGGCGGCGAGCACCAACTCCATCGCCCGGGAAGCGGGCGTCTCGCCCGGCACGCTCTACCAGTTCTTCCCGAACAAGGAAGCAATCGCCGTCGAGCTGGGCGACGTACTCCTCAATCGCTGGCGTACGACGTACGGCCGGGCACTCACACCGACCCACATGGATCTGCCGCTCCCCGAGCTGCTGGACGCCGTCCTTGATCCGCTGATCACGTTCAACTGCGAGAATCCGGCGTTCCCGGTCCTGATGCACGGATCCGAGATCCCGGGGCAGGTGACGGAGAAACACGCCGTCCTGCACTCCACCCTGCTCACCCGGGTCGAGGAGATGCTGGGCAGCTACCTGCCCGACACACCGCAGGCGGAGCGCACGAGGACGGCGGAGTTCACCTTCGCCCTGTTCATGGGCGGCATGGATCTGATCCTGGCGCACGAGGGCGAGGAGCGGGAGGCCTACATCGGGGAACTGAAGACCGCCATGTTCCGCTATCTGGAACCTGTCGTGGGCGACGCGCTTCCCCGTTGCCCGGCGCCGCAGAGAACAGCGACACCGGGCTCCTGACTCCGTACGCCGGCCCGGCACCGCTGCTTAGACTCGCCATCCATACCCCCTAGGGGTATAGTCGGACGTATCGGCGGGCTGCGGCGTTCACACAGCCCTCCGACGCACCCTTCTTTCGCACGCTCACCCCCGGAGGAGAACGCCATGACCGCAGAAACGAAGATCGAGACGGAGACAGCGACAGGCGCCGTCACCACGGTGTACGCGGTCACCGGAATGACGTGCGGGCACTGTGAAGGCGCGGTCACGGACGAGATCTCCGCACTGGACGGCGTCACGTCCGTGAAGGCCGAGGCCACCACCGGCCGCGTGACCGTGATTTCCCAGGCCCCGCTGGACGAGAGCGCCGTGCGCGCGGCGGTCGACGAGGCGGGTTACGAGCTGTCGGGCCAGGCCTGACCGACCTCGCCCCGGAGGCCGCAGACGACCGGATTCGACCCCGGCCGCGTGCGGCCTCCGGTCGTTTCTACCGCCCTCCGGCCACAACAGCCCAGCTCAGCCGCGTTATCAGCGGGTTTGGCACCCCACGTTTTCATCTGTTTTCGTAGCAACGAACAATTTGCGATCCGGCTCCTTCACATGAGGCACAGGACCTTCACAAAGAGATCTAGATCACATAGATTTGGGGGTAACCATCCGGGCAGCTCGCGAGTCTAAGAGGCGATGCCGAGAACGTCTTGGGGGACGTTCATGAGATGTCTTGGGGGATGTCTCAGGCAAGCGTTGGCCGGGGGACGTGCAACTAGGGAGCTTTGAGCGGCCCCCCTGGTTCGTACGTACCCCGGCAGACCGCGTGAAACTGGCTTCTGCCGGCAACCGCAGACGCCCGGCCCGGATCCCGTGGGGGGAATCCGCTCCGGGGATATGGGAAGCGCCCCGCTATACCGACCCGTGGGGGGATCGGGAAGCGGGGCGCTTTCTGCTGCGCAGCGGCGGCCTCCGGTTCGCGGTGGCCGGCGGTCCGGCAGCGAGCACCGTCGGACGAGGGTTCAGCGGCTCTCGACAGGGACGAAGTCGCGCAGGACCTCGCCGGTGTAGATCTGGCGGGGGCGGCCGATACGGGAACCGGGCTCCTTGATCATCTCGTGCCACTGGGCGATCCAGCCGGGGAGCCGGCCGATCGCGAACAGCACGGTGAACATCTCGGTCGGGAAGCCCATGGCCCGGTAGATCAGACCCGTGTAGAAGTCCACGTTCGGGTAGAGGTTGCGGGAGACGAAGTAGTCGTCGGAGAGCGCGTGCTCCTCCAGCTTCAGCGCGATGTCCAGCAGTTCGTCGGACTTGCCGAGCGCCGAGAGGACATCGTGCGCCGCCGCCTTGATGATCTTCGCCCGGGGGTCGAAGCTCTTGTAGACGCGGTGGCCGAAGCCCATCAGACGGACGCCGTCCTCCTTGTTCTTCACCTTGCGGATGAAGGAGTCGACATCGCCGCCGTTGGCCTGGATGCCCTCAAGCATCTCCAGCACCGACTGGTTGGCGCCACCGTGCAGCGGGCCCCACAGGGCACTGATGCCGGCGGAGATCGAGGCGAACATGTTTGCCTGCGACGAGCCGACCAGACGCACGGTGGAGGTCGAACAGTTCTGCTCGTGGTCCGCGTGCAGGATCAGGAGCTTGTCGAGGGCCGAGACCACGACCGGGTCCAGCTCGTACTCCTGGGCGGGGACCGAGAACGTCATACGCAGGAAGTTCTCGACGTAACCGAGGTCGTTGCGCGGGTAGACGAAGGGGTGACCGATCGACTTCTTGTAGGCGTACGCCGCGATCGTCGGCAGCTTGGCCAGCAGCCGGATCGTCGAGAGATGACGCTGCTTCTCGTCGAAGGGGTTGTGGCTGTCCTGGTAGAACGTCGACAGCGCGCTGACCACGGAGGACAGCATCGCCATCGGGTGCGCGTCACGGGGGAAGCCGTCGAAGAAGCGCTTCACGTCCTCGTGCAGCAGCGTGTGCTGGGTGATCTCGTTCTTGAAGGACGCCAGCTCGTCGACCTTCGGAAGTTCCCCGTTGATGAGCAGGTAGCCCACCTCAAGGAAGGTCGAGCTTTCGGCCAGCTGTTCGATGGGGTAGCCGCGGTACCGGAGGATGCCCTGTTCACCGTCAAGATAGGTGACGCCGGATTTATAGGCGGCGGTGTTGCCGTAGCCGCTGTCCAGAGTCACCAGGCCGGTCTGGGCCCGCAGCTTCCCGATGTCGAAGCCCTTGTCGCCGACGGTGCTGTCGATCACCGGGTAGGTGTACTCGCCATCGCCGTACCGCAGTACTACAGAGTTGTCGCTCACGTCATCCCTCACCGACGTAGTGCCTCTTCTTCGAGGTGCCCTGACTGTCTCTACCATCCCCCATTTGGCTCAGGAGAGTGCACTCGGGGTCGACCATTAGGCCTATTCGCGGCACTGAGTGCCGCCAACTTTCACATCCTGCCCCCTTCGCCCCGGTTCCGAAAGTCCGGGACGGTCATTGTCGGCGCCGACGCGGGCGCCGACTTGATCCAAACGACGGACTCTAAATGTCCCGCTGGAAGCTTCGGGTCTGGAGGCTGCCCGAGAGCCGGTGGTCGAGCGCGGTGAAGCGGCGGCCGGCCGAGACCGTGCGGACGGCCTGCCCTATCGCCTTCCGGGAGCCGACCAGGACCACGAGCTTCTTGGCCCTGGTGACAGCCGTGTAGAGCAGGTTGCGCTGGAGCATCATCCAGGCGCCGGTGGTGACCGGGATGACCACCGCCGGGTACTCGCTACCCTGCGAACGGTGGATCGTCACCGCGTACGCGTGCGCCAGCTCGTCCAACTCGTCGAAGTCGTACGGCACTTCCTCGTCCTCGTCCGTACGCACCGTCAGACGCTGGTCGTCCGGATTCAGTGAGGTCACGACCCCGACCGTGCCGTTGAAGACTCCGTTCTGCCCCTTGTCGTAGTTGTTTCGGATCTGGGTGACCTTGTCCCCGACGCGGAAGACCCGGCCGCCGAGCCGCTTCTCCGGCAGCTCGGGCCGGGCGGGGGTGATCGCCTGCTGGAGCAGCCCGTTGAGCGTGCCCGCGCCGGCCGGGCCGCGGTGCATCGGGGCCAGCACCTGGATGTCGCGCCTGGGGTCGAGCCCGAACCTTGCGGGGATGCGGCGGGCCGCGACATCCACCGTGAGCTTCCCGGCCTCCTCCGTCTCGTCCTCCACGAAGAGGAAGAAGTCGCTGAGGCCCTGAGTGATGGGCTGGACCCCGGAGTTGATGCGGTGGGCGTTGGTGACCACGCCCGACTGCTGCGCCTGCCGGAAGATCCGGGTCAGCCGCACCTGCGGTACGGGGCCGTCCTCGGCCAGCAGGTCCCGCAGCACTTCTCCCGCCCCCACCGAGGGCAGCTGGTCCACGTCACCGACGAGCAGCAGATGTGCACCGGGTGCCACGGCCTTGACGAGCTTGTTGGCGAGCAGCAGGTCCAGCATGGACGCCTCGTCGACCACGACCAGATCGGCGTCGAGCGGCCGGTCCCTGTCGTACGCGGCGTCCCCGCCCGGTTTGAGTTCCAGCAGCCGGTGGACCGTGGACGCCTCGGCGCCGGTGAGCTCGGCGAGGCGCTTGGCCGCCCGTCCCGTGGGCGCCGCGAGCACCACCTTGGCCTTCTTGGCCCTGGCCAGCTCCACGATCGAGCGGACCGTGAAGGACTTCCCACAGCCCGGCCCGCCGGTGAGGACGGCGACCTTATGTGTGAGGGCGAGGCGCACCGCGGCTTCCTGCTCGGGCGCCAGCTCCGCGCCCGTACGCCCCGCGAGCCAGGGCAGGGCCTTCTCCCAGACGACGTCCTGGAAAGCGGGCATCCGGTCCTCCCCGGCGCGCAGCAGCCGCAGCAGCTGGGCGGAGAGGGACAACTCGGCGCGGTGGAAAGGCACCAGATAGACGGCGGTGACCGGCTCGCCCCCGTCGGGGGCCGGCACCTTCTCCCTGACGACTCCCTCCTCCTCGGCGGCGAGCTCGGCCAGGCAGTCGATGACAAGACCGGTGTCGACCTGGAGGAGCTTCACCGCGTCCGAGATGAGCTGCTCCTCGGGGAGGAAGCAGTGGCCCTGGTCGGTGGACTGGGAGAGCGAGTACTGCAGTCCGGCCTTGGCGCGGTCGGGGCTGTCGTGCGGGATGCCGACGGCCTGGGCGATGCGGTCGGCGGTGAGGAAGCCGATGCCCCAGACGTCGGCGGCCAGCCGGTAGGGCTCGTTCTTCACGACGGAGATCGAGGCGTCGCCGTACTTCTTGTAGATGCGGACGGCGATCGAGGTGGAGACTCCGACGCCCTGAAGGAAGATCATGACTTCCTTGATGGCTTTCTGTTCCTCCCAGGCGGCGCCGATCATTTTCGTCCGCTTGGGTCCGAGGCCCGGGACCTCGACGAGCCGCTTGGGCTCCTTCTCGATGATCTCCAGGGTGTCCACGCCGAAATGGTCGACGATCCGCTCGGCGATGCGCGGGCCGATGCCCTTGATCAGACCGGAGCCGAGATAGCGGCGGATGCCCTGGATCGTCGCGGGCAGGACCGTCGTGTAGTTCTCCACAGTGAACTGCTTGCCGTACTGGGGGTGGGAGGCCCAGCGGCCCTCCATGCGCAGCGACTCCCCCGGCTGCGCGCCGAGGAGCGATCCGACCACGGTCAGCAGATCGGCGCCACGGCCGGTGTCGACGCGGGCGACCGTGTAGCCGTTCTCCTCGTTGCTGTACGTGATCCGCTCAAGAACGCCTTCGAGCACGGCCAGATTGGACATGATCCGACGCTACCGCCCGGGTACGACAGCGGGACGCGCCTGTGGACAACTCCCCGTCGGGCAGGGCCCCGAGAAGGTCCGGACAGCTTCAGGGGCCCGGTCCCCAGGACCGGGCCCCGCGCGCTCCCCCCTCCGGACAAGGCTTCCCGATCCCCCCGGACCCCTCCCCGGAAGCCTTGATGCCCTATACGACCGCCGTCACCGCGAAAGGGTTGCACGATTGCGGGCGGTAATTTTTTCTGGCGTAAGAAATAACGACAGAAGATGACAGAAGTGAACATTTACCTATGAGATCGCCTTCGTCGCGACAGGGTGGCCCCCCTTACAGCGCATGCCGCACATACCGCTCCGCCACATCGGCCAGCAGCTCCGCGCCGTCCCGCACCCACAGGGTGTCGTTGAAGAGTTCGACCTCGATCGGTCCGTCGTACCCGGCCGCGTCGACGCGTTCGCGCCAGGCCCCCAGATCGATCGCCCCGTCGCCGATCAGACCGCGGCCGTTCAGCACACCGGCCGGCAACGGGGTGGTCCAGTCGGCCAGTTGGAAGGAGTGGATCCGGTCCGCCGCCCTGGCGATCGCCGCCGGGGCCCGGTCGTCCCACCACACGTGGTACGTGTCCACGACGACCCCGACCTGATCGGCGGGGAAGCGTTCCGCGAGATCCAGCGCCTGATCGAGAGTGGAGACGACACAGCGGTCGGAGGCGTACATCGGGTGCAGCGGCTCGATCGCCAGCCGTACGCCACGCTCCCCGGCGTACGGCGCCAGGACCTCCAGCGCGTCCGCGATCCGTTCCCGCGCGCCGTACAGATCGCGGCTGCCGGGCGGGAGCCCGCCCGACACCAGGACCAGGGTGTCGGTGCCCAGGGTCACGGCCTCGTCGATCGCCGCGCGGTTGTCGTCCAGGGCGTCCGCCCGTGCCGCGGGGGCGATGGCCGTGAGGAAGCCGCCGCGGCACAGGGTGGTGACGGCGAGACCGGCGTCGCGCACGAGCTTGGCGGCGGCATCCAGGCCGTAGGCCTGTACGGGCTCCCGCCACAGGCCGACACCCGGCACACCGAGGCGTACGCACGCCTCGATGAGCTCGGGGAGGGTGAGCTGTTTGACCGTCATCTGGTTGATGCTGAAGCGGCTGAGGTCGCCCGGAGGTGTGCTCGCGGTCGCGTCGGCGGCTGCCTCGGTCGGCTCGTCGATGTCCGTCACTGGTCCACTCCGTACACACCGAGCAGGGACTTCATCCGGGCTTCGGCCACCGTCGGGTCCGGGAACAGGCCCAGCCCGTCCGCCAGTTCGTAGGCCCGCGCGAGATGTGGCAGCGAACGCGCGGACTGGAGGCCCCCGACCATGGCGAAGTGGTCCTGGTGCCCGGCCAGCCAGGCGAGGAACACGACACCCGTCTTGTAGAAGCGCGTGGGCGCCTGGAAGAGATGGCGGGACAACTCGACAGTCGGGTCGAGCAGTTCCCGGAAGCCCTTCGTGTCACCCGTGTCCAGGACACGTACGGCTTCGGCGGCGACCGGCCCGAGCGGGTCGAAGATACCCAGCAGCGCGTGACTGAAGCCGCGTTCGTCGCCCGCGATCAGCTCGGGGTAGTTGAAGTCGTCGCCGGTGTAGCACCGCACGCCCTGCGGGAGCCGCCGGCGCAGCTCGACCTCACGGCGCGCGTCCAGCAGCGAGACCTTGATCCCGTCGACCTTGTCCGGGTGTTCGGAGATCACCTGGAGGAACGTCTCGGTGGCCGCGTCGAGATCCGCGCTGCCCCAGTAGCCCTCCAGCGCCGGATCGAACATCGGGCCGAGCCAGTGCAGCACGACGGGTTCGTCCGCCTGCCGCAGCAGATGGGCGTAGACGGCCAGATAGTCCTCGGGACCCCCTGCCGCGGCGGCGAGCGCGCGTGAGGCCATGAGGATGGCCTGGGAGCCGGTCTCCTCGACGAGCGCGAGCTGTTCCTCGTACGCCGCCCGCACCTCCTCCAAAGAATGTGCTCCCGGCGCCAGTTGGTCGGTGCCCACCCCGCACGCGATCCGGCCGCCGGTCGACCGCGCCTCCGCCGCCGAACGGCGGATCAGCTCGGCCGCTCCAGCCCAGTCCAGACCCATGCCGCGCTGCGCGGTGTCCATCGCCTCCGCGACCCCGAGGCCGTGCGACCACAGATGGCGGCGGAAGGCGAGCGTGGTGTCCCAGTCGACGACGACCGGCGCTCCGGGGCTGCTGTCGGCGTACGGGTCGGCGACGACATGCGCGGCGGAGAAGACCGTACGGGAGACGAGCTGGGCCGCGGCGGCGCCCTTGGTGGTGAAGGCGGCCGGTTCACGGCGCGGCTGGTACGTGCGCAGCCGGCCGTCCGCGTCCGGGAGCCGGAGTCCCTGCCCCGGCTTCCTTACGGAGGCCGGGGCGGGCTGTGTGGAGGGTGGGGTTCGGGTGGTCACAGCGAGAGCTCCGGCACGTCGAAGCGGCGTCCCTGCTCCGAGGACTTGAGCCCGAGTTCGGCGAGTTGTACGCCCCGCGCGCCGGCGAGCAGGTCCCAGCGGTACGGCTCGCCGAGTGTGATGTGACGCAGGAAGAGCTCCCACTGCGCCTTGAAGCCGTTGTCGAACTCGGTGTTGTCCGGGATCTCCTGCCACTGGTCACGGAAGGACTCGGTGGCGGCCAGGTCCGGGTTCCAGACGGGCTTGGGGGTGGCGCTTCGGTGCTGGACGCGGCAGCGGCGCAGTCCGGCGACCGCCGAGCCGTGGGTGCCGTCGACCTGGAACTCGACGAGCTCGTCCCGGTTGACGCGTACCGCCCAGGAGGAGTTGATCTGCGCGACGATGCCGCCCTCCAGCTCGAAGATCCCGTAGGCGGAGTCGTCGGCGGTGGCGGCGTAGGGCTTGCCCTGCTCGTCCCAGCGGCGCGGGATGTGCGTGGTGACGTGCGCCGACACGGAGTTGATCCGGCCGAACAGCTCGTGCAGGACATACTCCCAGTGCGGGAACATGTCGACGGTGATGCCGCCGCCGTCCTCGGTCCGGTAGTTCCAGGACGGCCGCTGCGGCTCCTGCCAGTCGCCTTCGAAGACCCAGTAACCGAACTCGCCCCGTACGGAGAGGATCTGGCCGAAGAAGCCGCCGTCGATGAGGCGCTTCAGCTTCAGCAGGCCAGGAAGGAAGATCTTGTCCTGGACGACGCCGTGCTTGATGTCGGCGCTCTGGGCGAGGCGGGCCAGATCGAGGGCGCCTTCGAGGTCGGTGGCGGTGGGCTTCTCCGTATAGATGTGCTTCCCGGCGGCAACGGCTTTCTTGATGGCCTCGACCCGCGCGGAGGTGACCTGGGAGTCGAAGTAGATGTCGACGCTGTCGTCGGCGAGGACGGTGTCGAGGTCCGTGGACCACTCGGTGAGGCCGTGCCGTTCGGCGACCTCTCTGAGCGCGTGTTCACGGCGGCCGACGAGGACGGGCTCGGGCCAGAGCACGTCACCGTCGCCGAGGTCCAGTCCGCCCTCTTCGCGGATCGCGAGGATGGAACGCACCAGGTGCTGCCGGTACCCCATCCGCCCCGTGACGCCGTTCATGGCGATCCGCACTGTCCTGCGTGTCACGAAGTTCCCTCCATACGGCGGTAGCAAGCGCTTTCTATAAGGTATGAAGCTAGCCTGCCGAAAGCGACCGGACAAGAGTCCGGCGCCGATCCGCCGCGTCACCCACCTTCCGGAGGAACAGCCGATGACCGTCACCCTGGCCGATGTGGCCGCCCGCGCCCGGGTGTCGCCCGCCACGGTCTCCCGCGTACTGAACGGCAACTACCCGGTGGCCGCGTCCACCAGGGAGCGCGTGCTGCGGGCGGTCGACGAGCTGGACTATGTGCTCAACGGGCCGGCCAGCTCGCTCGCCGCCGCCACGTCCGACCTGGTCGGAATCCTGGTCAACGACATCGCCGACCCGTTCTTCGGGATCATGGCCGGGGCCGCGCAGACCGAGATCGGCGGTCTGGAGGGAAGCGGACGGGCGGGCGGCGAGAAGCTCGCGGTCGTCTGCAACACGGGCGGCTCCCCGGAGCGGGAGCTGACCTATCTCACCCTTCTCCAGCGCCAGCGGGCCGCCGCCGTGATCCTCACGGGTGGCGCCCTCGAAGATCCGGGGCATATCGCGGCGATGTCGGCCAAGCTGACCAAGCTCGCCGACGCGGGAACGCATGTGGTGCTGTGCGGGCGGCCTCCGCTGCCGGGCAGCAGCGCGGTCCTCGCGTCGCTGGCGTTCGACAACCGGGGCGGCGGGCGGCGGCTCACCGAGCATCTGCTGGCGCTGGGACACCGCAGGATCGGATACGTCGCGGGGCCGGCGGAACGCACCACCACCAGGCACCGGCTGGAGGGCCATCGGTCGGCGCTGACCACGGCGGGAGTGACGGACGAGCAGGATGAGCTGACGGTGCACGGCCCCTACGACCGGCGCTCGGGCTACGAGGCGACGCTTGAGCTGCTGCGGCGCGCGCCGGATCTGACAGCGGTTGTCGCGGCGAACGACACGGTGGCTCTCGGCGCGTGTGCGGCGGTGCGCGACCAGGGGCTGCGCATTCCGCAGGACATCTCGGTGGCGGGCTTCGACGATCTGCCGTTCTCGGTCGACGCGGTACCGGCGCTGACGACGGTGCGGCTGCCCCTGTACGAGGCGGGGGCACGGGCCGGCCGGCTCGCGATGGGGACGGAGGCTCCGCCGCCGGGCGGGATCGCGACGATCGCCGCGGAATTGATGGCGCGGGCTTCGACGGCGCCGCCGCGGGGCTGAGGACGGGTACGGGGCTGAGGAAAACCGGGGCGGGGCCGAGCGGGGCCAGCGCGGGCGGGACGGGGCGGGACGAGCACGGGGCGGGTTCACCCGATCGAGTGTCTTGCCGATCTTGGCGACCCCGGCGTACCGTTGACTCAGTCAAGAAAAATATACGAGCGAAGGGTCGGGGGACCTCCATGAGCATTCAGGAGATTCGCGCGTTCAACCGCTTTTATACGAACCTCATCGGCGCGCTGAATTACAGCAAGCACCTCTACACGCCGTACACGCTGACCGAGTCGCGGCTGCTGTACGAGCTCGCGCACACGCCACGTACGGACGCGGCCGAGCTCCGTGCCGAACTGTCGCTGGACGCGGGCTATTTGAGCAGAATGCTCACCAAATTCGAGCGGGACGGACTGGTCGAGCGCACCCCGTCCGAGCAGGACGCGCGGCGGCAGCGGGTCACACTGACACCGCAGGGGCGCGGGACCGCCGCGCTGCTCGACGAACGTTCGCGGGAATCGGTCGGCGCCCTGCTGGACCGGGTCGAGCCGGACCAGCGTCCGCGTCTCGTGGAGGCGCTGCGGACGGCCAGGGAGCTGCTGAGCGTCCACGAGGACACCGACGCGGGCCGGAAGGCCGGCCGGCGTGACGGGCCGGTGCTTCGCGAGCCGGCCCCCGGCGATCTGGGCTGGATCGTGCAGCGGCACGGCGCGGTGTACGCGGCGGAGTACGGGTGGGACAGCGCTTTCGAGGGACTGGTCGCCAGGATCGTCGCCGACTTCGCGGCGGATCAGGACGAGCGGCTGGAGCGGGTGTGGATAGCCGAGCTCGACGGCCGTCCGGTGGGCTCGGTGATGTGTGTACGGGACGAGTCCCCCGGCACAGCGCGGCTGCGGCTCCTGCTCGTCGAGCCGGAGGCGCGGGGGCACGGGCTGGGCGAGCGGCTGATCGGAGCGGTCGTGGATTTCGCGCGCGAGGCGGGGTATCGGGAGGTGGTGCTGTGGACCAACGACATCCTGACCGCCGCCCGGAAGCTGTACGTGCGGGCCGGGTTCACCCTCGTCGCCGAAGAGCCGCACCGTTCCTACGGAGCGGATCTGGTCGGCCAGGACTGGCGGCTCCCGCTTGTCGACGAGTCGGAGGCAGGCCCTCTGTCGTGAAAGGAAAGACGGAATGAAATTCGCCTTCTCGACCCTCGGCGTCCCCGGTCTTCCGATCCCCGAGGTCGTCGCCCTGGCCGATCGGACCGGCTATCAGGGTGTGGAGCTGCGCGCCCATCCGGAGGAGCCCGTGCATCCGGGCATCGGAGCAGGTGAACGGGCCGCCGTGGTCGATGAGTTCGAGCGTCACGGGGTCGAGATCCTGACGGTGGCGGGCTATGCGCGGGTGGCGGCGGAAGGGGGTGACGAGGAGGAGTTGAGCCGGGAGCTGGACGAACTGATCTGGCTGGCGCGCGACCTGGGCGCCTCGTACATACGTGTCTTCCCGGGCGGCGGTGACCAGGACCCCGGTGCCGCCGACGCCACGGCCGCCCGTCGGCTGGCCGCGGCGGCGCCCCTCGCCGCGGAGTCGGGGGTGCGGATCCTGCTGGAGACGCACGACTCCCATCGCACGGGCGCGGACGCGATGCGGGTGCTCGGTCTGGTCGGACACCAGCAGGTGGGTGCGCTCTGGGACGTGATGCACACCTGGCTCGGTGGTGAACGCCCCGTCGCCAGCCATGCGTCGTTGTCGCCGCACCTCGGCTACGTGCAGGTGAAGGACATCGCGTCGGCGGAGGACACCACGCCGTTGGCGCTGGGTGCGGGGGTGCTTCCGCTGGGTGAGTGTGTCGGCCTGTACGCCGGGGACGGCGACGACGGATGGCTCTGCTGGGAGTACGAGAAGCGCTGGTACGCGGACGCGGCGGACCTCCCCGGCCTGCTCGTCCCCGGGCGCGAGCATCTGGAGGCGCTGCTGGCGCGGGGGCGCTGACGGAGGCCGGGAGGTCCGGGATCAGCGGTCAGGGCTGCTCGGGCCGGGGATGCGGGGGCTTGCGGGCCAGGAGGTAGGCGTGGGGGGTCGGCTCCCCGCCGTAGGGCTCGCGCAGGAGTTGGGCGGTCGCCTGAAAGCCTGCCCGGTCCAGCAGTTCGGTGATCCGGTCGGGGGACAGCCTGCGGAAGTCGAGGCAGACGCGGTGGCCGAACGCCTCGTCGTAGTGCCGGGGCTCGTCGCCCACCTGGAAGGCGAGGAGCAGCCGCCCGCCGGGGGCCAGGACCCGGTGGAACTGCGCGAAGACGTGGGGCAGTTGCTCCGGGACGATGTGGATGATCGAGTACCAGGCGACGAGGCCGGCGAGAGAGCCGTCCGGCAGGTCCAGGTCGGTCATCGACCCTTCGTCGAACCGCAGCTCGGGGTAGGTCCGGCGGGCCATCGCGACCATCACCGGCGACAGGTCGATACCGGAGATGTCCAGGCCGAGCGTGCGCATATGGGCGCTCATCTGGCCGGGTCCGCTGCCCACTTCGACGACGGGACCGGCGCCGTCGGCCCGTACGTACTCGGCGAAGGTGCCGAGGATCGCGCGCCCCAGGGGGTCGGCCTCCGGATGGGACTTGCTGAGTTCGGCGTAGTCGGTGGCGATGGCGTCGTAGCCGGCTCGGGTGTCGCGGATGAAGGAGGGCTCGGGTGCGGTCATGGGCGAGGAGGTTAACCGGCCGCCTCCGGAACGCGGTTGAGGGGGTGGGATTCCCGACGGCTCAGTACCCCTAGGGTCTGTCGTTTGGATCAGGCCGGATCAGGGAGCGCCCGCCGCGGCAGCGGCTGATGTCCCGTTGGTGCGTGCGATCGCAAGGCGGAGGAGGGAGACAACGCGGAGGGGGCACCTCCCGTGCCCCCCTCGGGGGCTACGGGGGAGAGCGCGCGTGCCAGGGACCGCGAGCCCGGCAAGATCCAAACGACAGACCCTAGGTGTATTGATCACGAGCGTTGTTGACACTGGTCGGGCTTGATCATGGCGAAGACCTCCGGTGTGGTGGAGCTGTCTAGGACTGCACCAC